>NZ_DJBA01000053.1:0-7687 GCF_002435615.1 Clostridium sp. UBA5988
TGGACTTACCAGTCCTTTAATTAGCTTGAATAGATTACAATTAAAGTAAAAATAAAAATTTTACTGGAATTTTCATGCTAAAGCTCTGATTTATTACTGTTTCCATTGTAAAAATATTTTTACTGTGATAAAATATATTACATGTATAAGGATAAAGAATTAAGGGGGCATAATAATGATAACAGCACTAAAGGTTGTAATAATTATTTCCGCATTAACAGTTATATTAGCAACATCTCTTCAAGAAAGTAAATCATCAGGTTTAGGTGGTTTAGTAGCTGGAAGTTCAGAAACTTTTTATAGCAAGAATAAAACTAAAACAAAGGAATCATTCTTAACTAAACTTACTATAGTATCAGCAGTTGTTTTTGCAGGATCAATTATAGGAATAAACATATTTATACTTTAACTAAAAGCTATCCAGGGGGATAGCTTTTGTATTTAATGTCTGATAAAATTATATTAAAGATTAAATGTTTACACTTTAGTATGATAACTTTATAATGTATATAGATGAATTTTTAAGTGATAGGGGAGAAAATAATGAGTGGATATGTTTCAAAACTTGAAACTCCAGAAATGGATTATCTTGTTGATGCGATTAGATCTCTTAAAACCAGAGAGGAAGTATATAGGTTCCTTGAAGATGTTTGTACAATAAATGAAATAAAAGCTATGGAGCAAAGACTTCAAGTTGCAAGAATGCTTAAAGAGAGAAGAACTTATTTAGATATCGCTAGTAGTACTGGAGCCAGCACTGCTACCATAAGTAGAGTCAATCGTTCTTTAAATTATGGAAATAATGGATATAAGGTAGTATTTGAAAGAGTTGATTGGAATGAATATGAAGATAAATAGAAAGTTATAAGTAATCATAGATTAAATATAAGAAAAAGCCTTACTTTGAATAGAGTAAGGCTTTTTCTATTTAATCAACTTAATAGAAATTAAAATAATTACAGTATAAGGTTATGGTGTAGTAACTATATTGAGTAATTATTTATATGTCGTTTATAAATTCATAGTATATGGTATAATAAAGAATAGGTTAAATATTCATAGTATAGTATTATATTATAGGATAAAGAAGATTAATAAATTACATTAGATAACTATAAATTTAGGAGTGATTAGATGGATTTAAAAAAGCTATTAAACAAGGAGCAATACGAAGCAGCTGTTACCGTAGAAGGCCCCTTGTTAATTTTAGCAGGTGCAGGATCAGGAAAGACTAGGGTTCTTACTTATAGAATGGCACATATGATAAATGATTTAAATATATATCCCTCACAGATTTTAGCTTTGACTTTTACAAATAAAGCAGCAGGAGAGATGAAGGAAAGAGTTAAATCATTAGTAGGAGATATAGTTGATACAATGTGGGTTTCAACTTTTCACTCTAGCTGTGTAAGAATTTTAAGAAGAGAAATTGATAAGTTAGGATACAATAAAAATTTTACTATATATGATAGTTACGATGCTAAATCACTAGTAAAGCAGTGCATGAAAGAACTTAATATCAATGATAAAGACATAACTGATGGAGAAATTATCTCAAAAATTTCCGATGCTAAAAATAAATTAATATCTGCCAAGAAGTTTAAAAAAGAAAATGAAGGAAACTTTCGAATGAATAAGATAGCAGATGTTTATCTAACCTATGAAAAGAAATTAAAGACTACAAATTCTTTGGATTTTGATGATCTAATTTATTTAGTTGTTAAACTCCTTAAAGAAAATGATGAGGTTAGAGAGTTTTATAGAAGAAAATTTAAATATATTCTTGTAGATGAGTATCAAGATACCAATAAATGTCAATATGAATTGATAAAGCTTTTAGTTAATGAAAATGAAAATATATGTGTAGTTGGAGATGACGATCAATGTATTTATGCATGGAGAGGTGCAGATATAAATAATATATTGGACTTTGAAAAGGATTTTCCAAGAGCTAAGGTTATTAAGTTGGAGCAAAACTATAGGTCGAAATCAAACATATTAGAGGCTGCTAATAAGGTTATAAGAAATAATGCGCAAAGAAAAGATAAAGTATTAAGAACTGAAAGTGAATCTGGAGAAAAGCTAAAAGTATACAGAGCCTATAGCGATATAGATGAAGGAAACTTTGTAGCGACTCAAATTAAAAGAATGATAAGAGAAGAAAATAGAAGCTTAAAGGATTTTGCTATACTTTACAGAATGAACTCTCAATCGCGTATATTTGAGGAAGCCTTTAGAAGGAATGAGATAACCTATAAAATAGTAGGGGGACTCAGATTCTATGAAAGAAAAGAAATTAAGGATATTATGGCTTACTTGAAAGTGATAAATAATCCTCTTGATGATATAAGTTTAAAAAGAATTATAAATGAGCCTAAAAGAAGTATTGGAGACACAACCATAGCTAGGGTACAGGAATTTGCAGCAGAAAATAATATATGCATGTATGATGCGCTTTTGGATGCAGAATTTATACCAAATCTTTCTGCAAGAGCTATAACAGCTATAAATAAATTTGTGAGCTTAATGAATACTCTTATAGTGGATGCAGAGAATATAAGTGTACCTGAACTAATTGAGGATATTTTAGATAGAAGTGGATACATGAAAATGCTTAAGGGTTCTAGTAGTGCCGAGGATGAAAGTAGAATAGAAAACTTAAAGGAACTTGTATCTGATGCTGTAGTCTTTGAAAATTCTTCAGAAGATAAATCCTTAAGTGCCTTTTTAGAAAAGGTAACTTTAGTTTCTGATATAGATAATTTAGATGAAGAGAATAATGCAGTAGTAATGATGACTGTTCATAGTTCAAAAGGACTTGAATTTCCAGTAGTTTTCTTAGTTGGAATGGAAAATGGAATATTTCCAGGCATGGCTTCTTTGAATAATTTTAATGAGATGGAAGAATCAAGAAGACTTTGCTATGTTGCCATTACAAGAGCTGAAGAGATGCTATATATATCATCGGCAGAACAGCGAATGGTATTTGGTAGAACTGTGGGATATCCTATATCAGATTTCATAAGTGAAATTCCTAAGGAATTAAAATGTGATTTGAATGATGATGGAGGAACTCAATCTAGAGGAAGTTTTGATAATATTAACAATAAAGTAAATAATAGAGTTAATAATAATCCTCACTCCTTTAGAAGTGGTTTTTATAATTCAAAGAAACCTATGGCTTCAAGTGAAATTAGTGGCATGGAATGTGGAGTTGACAAATGTGCAGCTAAAGAAGAACTTACTATAGGGGTAAAAGTAAGACATGGTAAATTTGGAGTGGGAACTGTAGTATCTATATCCTCAGACAATGGAGAAACTATAGTAACTATAGCCTTTAACAATATGGGAATCAAAAAGCTAATGCTTAATAAGGCAGGTCTTGAACTAGCTTAATATAGTGTAAGAAAGTCACGAAGACAGCAGAATAAGTTTATTATAGGCTATGTTTTAGATGTTAATAAAACATAGCCTATAATTAAATTTTAAATATATATAAGAGCTATTTTTAAGTTAATAGGAGGAAGCGTTATAATGAGTGATGATAAGCGTAGTAAAATGCTGAAGTTAGTAGAGGAGTTAAATAAATACTCCTATGAATACTATGTACTAGATAATCCTATCATATCTGATAAGGAATATGATAAAAAATATGATGAACTTAAAGTGTTAGAAAGTGAACTTGAAGAGGTTTTACCTTATTCACCAACGTTAAGAATAGGAGATATAGTTTTAGATGAATTTAGAAAATATAAACATAGAGCTCCTCTTTGGAGTTTAGATAAGGCTCAATCCATAGAACAAATTAAGAATTGGCATAATAGAAATATTAAAGCTATAAATGAGTATAATAATAATCATGAAGAAAAACTACCAAGTGTTAAGTATATTGTTACTAAAAAGTTTGATGGACTTTCTATAAATTTGACCTATAACCAAGAGGGGATTTTAATAGTTGGATCCTCTAGAGGGACTGGAGAAATTGGAGAAGACATTACTAGTCAAGTAAAGACTATAAAATCTATTCCACTCATAATAGATAATCACAGTATAATCGAGGTTCATGGTGAAGCTATTATGACAAAGGAAGCTTTTGAAAACTATAATAAAAATGCTTCTATCCCATTAAAGAACTTGAGGAATGGAGCAGCTGGAGCACTTAGAAATTTAAATGTAAAGGAAACTGCCAGAAGAAATTTATCTGCTTTTTTCTATGATGTTGGATATAATGAAGGAAATCCATTTAATACATATACTGAAATGATGAATTTTATAAAAAAAATGGGACTCCCTATGGATAATTATATGGAAACATGCACTAATATTGATGAGATAGAAAAACAAGTTGAATATATTAATAGTATTCGAAACAACTTGAATTATGACATAGATGGCGTAGTTATAGCAATTGATGATATAAAAACTAGAGAGGTATTAGGATATACAATTAAGTTTCCTAAGTGGGCAATAGCTTATAAGTTTGAAGCAGAAGAAACAACTACTAAGCTTTTGGATGTAGAATGGAATGTAGGTAGAAGTGGAAGAGTTAGTCCTACTGCAATTCTTGAGCCAGTAGAATTAGGTGGTGTAACAGTTAAAAGAGCTACTTTGAATAACTTAGATGATATTCAGCGTAAGGGAGTGAAAATTGGAGCTACAGTATTTGTTAGAAGATCTAATGATGTAATTCCAGAAATAATGGGAGTAGTAGAGGAGTCATTAGAAAGAAGTATTTCTATTGAAGAGCCTAAGGTATGTCCTAGTTGTGGGGAAGAATTATTTAGAGATGGAGTGCATTTGTTTTGTGAAAACACCTTAGCATGTAAGCCTCAAATGGTAAAAACTATAGTTCACTACGCTGGCAGAGAAGCTATGAATATAGCTGGATTTAGTGAAAAAACTGCTGAACAATTATTTGAAAAACTTGGAATAAAGTCAATAGCAGATTTATATAGAATAAAAAAAGAGGAATTAGTTGGATTAGAAAAGTTTGGAGATAAGAAAGCTACAAATCTATTAACAGCATTAGAGAATAGTAAAGAATGTGAATTATCTTCATTTATATATGGACTAGGTATTCCGAATGTGGGTAAAAAGACAGCTAAGGATCTATCAAAGAAATTTAAAACTTTAAAAAATATTGAGAAAGCATCCTTTGAAGAATTAATATCAGTTCCCGATATAGGAGATATAGTTGCAAAAACTATAGTTGAATTCTTCTCATTAGATAAATCTAGAGAAACCATAAATGAGCTATTAAATTTGGGTGTAACTCCAAGGGAGGAACAAGTTCAGCAAATAGATGAAAATCCTTTTAAAGATAAAACTATTGTAGTTACAGGAAGTTTAAAAGAATTTTCAAGAAATGAAATTAAAGATAAATTAGAAAGTTTCGGTGCAAAGGTAGCAGGTTCTGTAAGTAAAAAAACAGACTTTGTTATAGTTGGAGAAGACCCAGGTTCTAAGTATAATAAAGCTATAGAATTGGGAATTAGAGTAATTTCTGAAGAAGAGTTTAAGGGAATGATTTAAAGTAGAAAGCATTAGCCCCATGGAGTTTTTATCCATGGGGCTAATTGCTATAGTAAATAATCTGTATTGTACTATACATCTAATCAATATAAACTTTTCTGTTGATTAGGAGTATCATCCATAACTAAATAATTATTATTCTAGATAGTAGAGTCAGAAGTACTATCTAAACGCTCTGAATTAGAGTTTTCATCAATTATTTCAGATTTTTGTTGTTGTTCCTTTTCCTTAGCGTGCATATCTATACATGAAATATTTAATATATGTGAGATTTTTTCAAGTATATAATTACTATATCTCAGCTGGCTATATATAGAATTGAAAACAACAAATCCCCAAATGATTATTATCATAAAAGTTATTAAAGATAAGATTCCTAATATTTTCAATATAATATCTAAGTAAACCATAAGATACCTCCAATTTATTTACACATTATTATAAATATTATATCACATGTTTACAATTGGAAAAGAAGAATTTTGTGTTAACTTGCTCAGAATTGTTTATTTTGAAATAAATGAGTAAATAATTTTAAATATAGGAGGTGTTGTGGTGAAGAAAATAATATTTACAGTACTTTGCATTATAATAATTTTAGCAGGAATATCTATTGAGAAAGATAAATTAAATTCTGTAAAATATAGTAAAGTCAATTATATAACTTACAATATGAATGTAAATCCTGAAGATTTACAGTTAACAAGAGAAAATACTGTAAGAGATAAAGATTTGCTAATAACACTTTTTGAAGGTTTAGTAAAAGAAGATAACAATGGAGAAATAGTACCAGCACTTGCAAAGGAGATAATAACTTCAGAAGATGGCTTAGAATACACTTTTATATTAAGAGAGGATATATATTATAGTACAGGAGAAAAAATTACTGCAGAGGCAATTAAGAGTTTTTTTAAAGGATTTTTAAGTGATAGAAATAATGTATATGCTAGTAGTTTAGATTGTATATATGGAGCTAAGGAGTTTAGAGAAGGAATTGGTGATTTTTCAAATGTGGCAATAAACGTAAAAGATGATAGTACCATAGCTATTAGACTAAATTATAAAAATCCTTATTTTATTAATATCATAGCTAACCCAGTATTTAACATTAGAGATTACGGAACCCTGGATAGGTATAAGGAAAATTTTACTTCAATAAGGTATACAGGTCCCTTTGTAATTAAAGATGTAAAGAATGATGGGATCTACATAGAAAAAAATCAAAAGCATTATGAAAGAATTAAAATTACTGATGAAACTATTAGAATTACATTTTTAAACAGCGAAGAAAATACTTTAGCTATTTTTGAAAAATCAACGGAGACCAATACAGATTATTTTTCAGGTAGTATTGATATAATGATGGATGCTCCAATAAATGAACTTTTAAGATTATCTCAAAATTCAATGGTGAAAAGTTTTAATGGTTCAGCTGTATATTATTTAAGTTTTAACCCGGATAAAGAAACTGTTGGTGGAGATGTAAATTTTAGAATAGCTATAAACTCACTTTTATCAAAGGAATACTACTCTCAACTTATATGCAAAGAATTACTTACTCCAGCTACATCCTATGTGATGGAAACAGATGAAACAGAACAAGTATTCTCGATTTTTGGAGATACTGAAAAAGCTAAAGAATTCTTTAACAAGGTCAATATCAATGAAAATCCTGAAATAAGAGTAATTTTTGAAAAAAATAACTTGAATAGGAGAATTGTTGAAGATTTAAGTATTGATATTAAAGAGTGTACTGATTCAGAAATAGTTTTAAAAGAATATTCTAAAGAAGAGTTGAAAAATGCTGTTGATAAAGGAGATTATGATATAGTATTGCAGAGGTTTGATTTCAGCTATAGAAATCCTGGAGAGTATTTTGAGAGTTTCCATAAAATTTCTAATAATAATCTTATTTCATATGAAAATGAAGAATATTACAATCTTATTAATTCTGCAAAATATGAAATGAATGACGAAAAAAGAAAAATTATTTATGAGGAATGTGAAAAAATACTAAGAAATCAGTTAATATCTATACCTATATATAATATTAACAATGTTATTTGCGTTAAAGAAGGTATAAACCAAGTGTATGTAACTACCACTGGAAATATAAGATTAGAAAAAGTTAAAGGGGCTGTCGCAATAGCGGTTG
>NZ_DJBA01000023.1:0-11435 GCF_002435615.1 Clostridium sp. UBA5988
GGAATGGATATAATTATGAAAACACTTAGAAACTGTATCCTTGATTCCAAGGACACAGGGAAAGACACAGTTAAGGACACGCCTCAAACCTAGTAATAATAAGGGCTAACCCCCTATGTATCTATTATGTCCATGATATTCTATTAAAGCATATTTATAATATAAATAATATATATATAATACTATATAGGTATATATAGGGGAAAAAATGGACACATGGACACAGGAGGAAATAGCCTAGGAGAAAGGATTTTTGTTATGGATAATTATGCTAAAATTCAAGAATTGGTGACAAAGGCAAAAGCAGGGGAAGATACTGCCCTTGAAGAACTTTCAAAAACTTTCAAGGCTTTAATATCTAGCCAAGCTGTGGCGATAAGTGTAAAAGGTTATGACCTAGATGACCTAATTCAAGTGGGTATTATTGCCCTATGCAAAGCAGTCCATGGCTATGATATAACCAAAGGTCACTTCCCCTGTCATATAGCTATAGCTATAAAAAACAACTTTGAAGGTCTAATTTACATGGGCAGAAACACCCATGGAAAGAATTCTGTTAGTAAGCTTCAGAGAAGCTAAAAACTCTATTTATAAGGTTTTACTGAATGTATATAGAAATTTAAATTTAAGTTAATACCATTGGTCGTACAATATGGTAAAATTGTAAATTATAATAGAATATTGCAGCGTGCTAAATAAGCATCTTGCATTACCATGGAATATCTAGGAGGTTCAGTATGAAATTAAAGTTAAATATTTACTCATTCATTCTATCATTGATATGTGTAATATTATTCTTTTTATCAATAGAATCAAATAAGGTAATTAACTTTACAATGGATCTATTGCAAGTGCATCCATTAGTTATAGTTATGATACTTTCTATAGTCACACTATTACTAGGGCTACTTGGATTTTCGGCAGCCATCAGCTGGTTTCAATTATTTAGAGGAGTCTTTACAGTAGCTATAACCATTATAATGACAGGATTTATAATTTTTATCTTAACTGTTGGTAGGGTAGTTTCATTTTCTTGAGGTAAAAGGGGGAGTTTTAATGTTTAGGTCTGGATTAAGGTTATTATTTGGTACATTTACACAACTAATTGTTGTAATTATTTCCTACGAATTTTTCTTTAAATATGCTGCAAGTCAAGGAGGTATAGGGGCAGTAAACTCAATAGATGCTGTTCATCCTTTAATATGGGTAATTATAGCTTGTGAATTAATAATATCATTATGTCTTTTAATTTTAGGGGTAAAAGATAAAGGCAAGATGAATGGTAGGTTATAGGAAAAATGTATCAACGTACTAAACAATAGGAAGGAGAAGTTTTAATGAATAACACGATTTTATATCAAAAGATATATACTGATGACTATAAAGAATTAACAAAAATCATGACTTCTGCATTTAATGAAGATACATCAATGCACACGGATATAAAAGAGGATGGACCTAAAGGATATAATGATGGCAGTTTGATTAAATGGCTAAATGAGCACGCAGATTTTGAAAGTTATAAAGTTATTTATGAAGGTAATATAGTTGGTGCTTATACTGTTGTAATCAAGCCCAATAATGAATATAGTTTGGAAATGCTCTTTATTGATCCGAATTACAGAGGACATCATATTGGAACTATAGTTTGGAATGATATAGAACAAAAATATGTAGATGCTAAAATTTGGACAGTTGAAACGCCGGATTACTCAATAAGAAACCATAAGTTTTATACTAAAAAATGTGGATTTACATTTTTAAAGGAAAACATATATAATGATGAATGTAAATCTTTTGTTTTTAAGAAGGAAAAATAATATTATAAACAGATTGAATTAAGATAAGAAAGAGGATTAATCATGTAATTCATTGGTTAAGATGCATGAACGTAAATGTTTTGAATTTGGGGGATAAGTAATTATATGAATAATATATATTTTAAAGATATAGATGATACTAATGAAAATATCGTTAGGAAAATAAAATTAAAGTCAGACCAAGAGAAATTTATTGAAACTGTAGATGAATGCTTGGAAGAGGCAAGAACTTGTAGTCAGTGGAATCCTGTAGCTATATATGATAAGGAGGAAGTAATTGGATTTGCAATGTACGGATCCTTTGGGCCTAATAAAGATACTTGGATTGATAGAATAATGATAGATGAAAAATACCAGGGAAAAGGATTTGGAAGAATTGCAATGACCAGCCTTATTAATATAGTTTCAAAAAAATATGATGTTAATACTATCTACTTAAGTATAGTTGAGGAAAATACATTAGCTTATAGTTTATACAAAAGCATTGGATTTGAGTATATAAATGAAAAGGATGTTAATGGAGAACTTATATTTAAGTATACAATTTAAAATAAGTATTTAAGTAAGATGGAGTCAGAGAATTTTCATGTTTTTAAATCTCATCTTCTTATATGATGCAATAGATATATAATTCAATAACTTTTTCATAATCCTGTTTATTTTAGAGCATCTCTATATAGAGGTGCTTTGTTATATGTAAGCATATAATATATATACTTTATTAAAACATAACTTAAAAATTAAATGAACCAATTTAAATGTATTTTTTAAATTAAAATATATGTTAAAATAGTGATAGGTAAATAACATTAATATATTTCAAAATTCAAACATAAGTTCGCATACTTTCTTTTTTATTGGAAATAATACGTAATGAGACCAATTGAAAAGAGGAGATACTTATGGATTATAATAAGATTGAAGATACTGTACTAAAAAAAGCTATGGAGTTTTTTAAAGATAATGCAGTAGATTTTTTTGGAATTGATACTAAGATAATAGCACCCGCCGAAACAGAAATAAAAAATATTGACATTAAAACTAATTATACAGATTATTTATTTTATACAGAAGATGGAGGTTATTTGCATTTTGAGTTTCAAACTACAAATAAGAAGGATGATATAAAAAGGTTCTTATACTATGATGCTTCATTATTTTGTAAAGAGGGAAGAAAATTAAGGACGCTGGTTGTGTATTCTTCAGGAATAGAAAATGTAGAAACCTATATAGATGCAGGAACAGTAAAATATAATATAGAAGCCTTTTATATGAAAAACTTAGATGGTGATAAGAAGCTAGAGTATTTAAAAGAAAAAATATTAAATGGTGAAAAGCTAACGGGAGAGGATATATTAACTTTAACTTTCTTGCCATTAATGAGTACTAAAAGGAATAAGGGGAATATAACCATTGAAAGTATTGAGTTAGCAGAAAAAATACCAGAAGGAAATGAAAAACTCCAATGTTTAACTTTACTCTGTAGATATTTAATAAGTAACTTCTTCTCATATACATTCGAAGAAGTAAGTTCCACTTACTAAATTAAAATTTAGAGTGTCACTTAAATTTGGAGATGAGATATCAAAGAAAAAGTTTAAGGAGGTAGTTACCATGACAGAAATAGGAAGAATGATAAGGGATGAAGGAAAAGCTGAAGGAATAAAAGAAGGGATAAAAGAGGGAAAAACTGAAGGAAAAGCTGAGATACTTATAAAACAACTTATTAAAAAATTTAAGTCTGTTCCTAATGAATATAAGGAAAAAATAAAGAAAATGCCAGAGGAAACAATAGAAATTATAGCTACTGATATTTTTGATATGGAAAAAATTGAAGATGTAGAGAAGTACATTTAGGTATTTTCAATTTTAGTTATAAAATATAAGAAATCATATTTAGAGCATCTCTATATAGAGGTGCTTTTATACATTTTATAGTAAAAATGTTATAATAAGTATATTAACCTAAGAATGCAGTGAATAATGGCATTTAATAATGAATTAAATTATTGGTTTTTTAAGGAGGATTTATGAGAGTTAATGTTTCTAAATCAGCAGCCGAGGGACTAACAGGAATATTGTGTAATTTAGTCAATGGTGTCAATGTAAACAAGGATTCAATAATAACTTTTTTAAGAAATGACCCGGGATGTAAAGCTCAATTTAAGTTTTATGGTAGTAACATCACTGAGGAAGAATATGCTGATGTATTAATTAAATCAGCTAAAAATGAAATATATGAAACTGATAATGATATATTAGCAAGAATGAATAATGCTTTAATGAGAATCTCAAAAAACATGGATTTGTTAGATAAAAAAATAACTAATATAAGGGACTACAACTTTAAGATTTTAGAGGACAAATTGAAAGATACTCTACCAGAAGATACACAGTTGGACTTAAATATATTCTTTTGTTTAGATGGGTATAATGCTGGAAGTATTGTTGATAAAAATACCATGTGTCTTGATGCTCTATTTTGGGTTTCAGATAAAACTCAAGAAGAGCGAGTAGAGGGAATAATTCTTCATGAATTTCATCATATTGGATGTTTATATTGGTTAGATAAAAATGATAGAAGAAACAGTCTGTTAAGTAGGAAAGATAATAAATCCTTAGTAATGCAATTGATAGATCAAATTATGAGTGAAGGTGCAGCAGTTTATTTCTTTAATGAAGGTGAAGATTTATATGAGTTATTTCATGAGGCTTATGGAATAGACATAGGAATTAATTTGGAAGAAAAGTACTTAAATTCATGGAATGGAGTTGATAAAAAGCTAAATGATTTAAATGATTTATTAGTAGAATTACTTACTGAACCTGACAGCGAGTATAACAGGCTTAAAGAGGTTGTAAATGAGTATTTTTATATGAAGAATAATGAGGAAGCTCTTGATAAGGTTATTGGTAAATATATGTGTTCTGCCATTGATAGTAGTCTAGGACGTGAAAAGCTACTTGAATGTTTTAAAGATCCAAATAAGTTTTTAAACTATTATAATGAGGCTTGTAATAAAGTACAAAAAAATGGTTTAGATAGAGAAGTATTACTAAAATTCAACAATCTTTGGTAATTACAAAGATTGCTACATAAATGTGTTTCAACAAATATATGAAGGTATTTCTTACTCAACTTACGAAGTAGATAAATCTGGATTCTTAAGCAATAGGACTGGATGGGCTTCAGAGTATGTAAGGGAAAAAAGTAAGGGTTTTAACTGAGAACATTGTTGAAGATTTATATAGTAAGCTATGTGTAGAAGCATTTGTAATTGTAAATATTGTTAAAGGCATAAATGTATTATGTAAAACAGGTGTTGAAGCAATTAAAGCAGCAGAAAAAAGATTACAAGAGATGAATTTAACTAGCGAAAATCTATGATAGTAAATTACAATATTCTTATTTTCAGAGTTATAAATAAAGTTATTAACTTGTTTTATAATATTTAAAATTTATAAAAGTGGCTACTTCCAAAGAAAAGTAGCCACTTGATTTTTATAAATATTTCTTTAGGTCTTCAAGAGATTCCATATCAAAGATTTCTGTTCCAATATGTTCTATTACATCTCCAGATAAGTTCCTAATTTTTTCTTTATATTCATCTGGTAATATTTTGAATTTCTTCATAAGTAGTTTAATTAATAGCTCAGCCTTGCCTTTTTCTAGACCTTCTTCTTTACCTTCATTATATATCATCTTACCAACTTCAGTCATACCAACAACCTCCTTAAATCTTTTCTTAGATAATTCATCTCCAAATTTAAGTGACACTCTAAATATTTATTTAGCTAGTGGAACTTACTCCTTAGAATGCACATGAAAAGGAGTTACATATTAAACCATTATATAAAAGTGTTAAACATTTGTTTTTATCTGTATATGATTTTATTCCATTAGCAATTTCTATACTCTCTAAAGTAATTTCACTTTTAGATTTTATACTGCTCATAAGCGGTATAAAACTAAGCGTTATTATATCCTGTTCTGTTAATTCTATATTATTCTCAACTTTATATTTTATCCGATGACTACCTGCTCTAATACTCCCATCTTCTTCAAAGAGGGAGTAAAGAGCAGCTACGTCCCTGGATAACGATTTCTAAGTTTTATAGGTCATTTTTAATGCCCTGTAAAACTAAGAACTCTGTTAATTATAATCCATGTTGTTACTCCTTCCAAGTGTGTTATCTTAAATTAATGGCATTAATTTAAGGATTTTACTTAGGCTTTAACTCTGTATCTAAAGTATTGACATTTCTAAAGATAATATGCACATATGTTCGCCAAAATTTATATAACTTGATTAAAGTTTCTCTTTATTTAGATATTTTCATATGAAATACATTTTATTGTAGTCATGCTATAATAAGTATTATATTTATGATTGAAAGTGAAAAATTTTAGGAAATTGCGTCCAAATTAATTTTAGGGAGGTATTTTATGTATCAATATTATAAAGGATTGATTATTAGAGAAGGTGCAGATGGGCTTAAAGGGGATACCATTAAAAAAATGTACAATGAAGTTGGTTGGGTGTCTGCAAGTCAACCGTTATGGCTAGATGAAAAGTATGAAATTTGCTTTAAAAATTCATCATGGGTTTTCACTGTCTGGGATAAGGAAGATATGATAGCTATGGTAAGGGTTGTATCAGATAGAGTCATGACAGCAACAATCCAAGACCTGGCTGTGAAAGAAGAGTATAGAGGGAAAGGCATAGGTAAAAAACTTGTAGACTTGTGTTTAGAAAAGTTACCCCATGGAAATTGGTGGGTGCATACTACTCCAGAAAATTATAATTTCTATGAAAAGTGTAGATTTGAGATTCCTCAAATATCTGATAGTTCATCAATGATATATATGGGATATATTAATGCTAAATTAGAAGGACATAGATGAGGATGTGGAAGATAGTGTTAGGAAATAATGGGAATACTAGAAGCAATGTTATAATTAAATGTACTATAGTGATCCTGATTTTTAGTCTTGTAGTCACCATTGTAATGACTAGAAGAGTTATGATGACAAATGAAAAAATATATATTACAACTCTTCAGCATAATTTAGTGCATATTAATGACTCAAAAATATACTTGGAGCAAATAATAAAAGGACACCCTATTGTGTCCCTTTATCAATAAATATTTGACCATTACCAACTATAACAATTCTATAATCAGGCTTAAGAGGAATTAAATTATACTTAGCTGACTTAGGTTCAAGACGAATAGATTGTATTATAAGTTGATTTTCATCATAAAGAGTAAGAAAAACACTATCATTTGTTGAAACATTTTGAACTAGGTAAGTTTCATTTGGGGATACGTTGAAATCAGTTGCCTTATAAACACCCTCTGTAAATATATTTTCAGCAAATACACGTGTAGAAGTAAAAGTACTTAATACCAATGTAATTAAAATTAGTAATATAACAGTAAACTTTTTCATAGCACAACCTCCTTTCACCTTTAGTTTGTGTAATGGAGCTAATAATATGCAGATTTGTGATTTAGGAGAATAAATCAACTAGTGTAAATAAATTATAATTTATTTAAATTATGTTATAATAAGTATTATAATTATGATTGTAAGGTAAATTAAAGTATTTTACTTACCAAGAGCTAGAAAAATTAAATATTGCTGAAACACATAGACATATAATTAAAGAGTATTTTTCATCAATGATAAGTTAACTGTTGATTTTTTAAAGTGAGCATATTTCAAATCACCTAACAAAAATTATAATATATTCCATAAATGGTTCTCACATTAGTTACTATGTGATATAGTGTTTTTATGGTATATTTATAATATTATATACAATATTGTATATAATTGTACTTTATCAAAGATAAAATCTTATTGAAAAAGATTTTAAAGTACTAAAGAATGTAGGTGGAAAGTATGAAAAAAAGAGAAGTTAAAATCAATGTATTTAGTAAAAAAATAGTAATTAGTTTTATACTTATAGTTATGGTTCTAACATTTGTGTCTTGTACTAGTTCAGATAAAACTGAAGAAAAGAATCTTAAAAGATCCCAAGATACAGAGTTTGCATCAGATAGTGAAGTTAGAATAGAAAAATTAAGTGAAGTTCAACAGAAGAATTTGCATACTTTAGCAAAGGTCTGGGGATTTGCTAAGTATCGTCATCCAGACATTACAGCAGGGAATATTAATTGGGATGCAGAATTATTTAGAGTTATGCCAAAGGTGCTTGAGGCAACTACAAAGGAAGAAGCTGGAGATATCATGGCTACATGGTTAAACCAGTTTCCATTTCAGGTTAATACACTTAGTAAAGAACAGGAAGATCTATATCGTCAAGTAAAAGAGAAAGCATACTTAGATGTAGAATATTCATGGATAAAGAATAGACAAGTCCTTGGGAATAACCTTGCTGACTATCTTGAAAATTTATCAAAGGTAAAAGTAACTGATAATGACAATGGATATGCTGTTTTTGAAGAAGGGGATATTGTTAATGTATCTTCAGATTCTTTTATGGACAATTCTATTAACTATGAAGACACAGGAATGAGACTGCTCGGGCTGTTTCGTTATTGGAATATTATAGAATATTTCTATCCATATAAAAATCTCATGGATGAAGATTGGGATCAAGTACTTTATGACAAGATTCCTGAGTTAGCACTTCAAAGTGATAAGGAATCATATGTATTATCCATTGCAAATCTTACCACATATATTCATGACTCTCATGGCTTTTTTAATGATAACTTTAAGGTGCTACCACAACACTTTGGAGCATACAAAGCAAAAGCATCAATATTTAATATAGATGATCAGATTGTCATTGCTGGCAGGGAAGATAAGTCCCCTTTAAAGGTAGGAGATATTGTGGTATCTATTGATGGAACTTCTATAGAAAAGATAATAGAGGAGTGCAACAAATATATATCAGTATCAGATAAAAATCGTTTTACAAATGCTTTTGACTATTACCTTTTGCGTTCTACAAAAGAAATAGCTGAAATAGAGGTAATAAGAAATGGTGAAAAGTTAAGCTTGAATGTTCCATGCTATTATAATAGCAAGTATGATGTAAAAAGACTGGGCCAAGATGAGAAAAGTGGCTTCATGGGAGACAAAAAAATAGGTTATATTAATATAGCTACACTTAAAAGTGGAGATTTAGATAAATTAATGAAAAAATTTAAAGGGACAGAAGGGTTGATTATTGATGTGCGATACAGTAATTCAAAAATGAGTGAATATATAAACTATCCTATAGGGGAATATATAAAACCTGAAGTTTCAGAATATCAACAATTTTATTCAAGTAATAGTTTCGAACCAGGGAAATTTTTAAAATCAACCAGCAATAGTTCAGGAAGAGGATTCATAGAGAAACAATTGGACAAAGGTATAGATTCAACTACATTTAGCAAAATATTTGATAACGGCATTATTAGAACCTCATTAGGAAAAGTAAAAGATAGATATCAGTATAATGGGAAGGTAATCATACTGATGAATGAATGTACACAAAGCGTCTTGGAGACAATGGTTATGTCTTTTATGGATGCACCAAATGCAACGGTAATAGGAACTCCTTCTGCAGGAGCTAATGGCAATAAAATGGACATTACACTTCCAGGGTGTATACAGACATCTATATCAGGGCTAGCAGTAACATATATGGATGGAAGCCAGACACAAAGAATAGGTCTTAAACCTGACATAACTGTAAAACAAACTGTGAAAGGAATTGCAGAGGGTAAGGATGAGGTTATAGAAAAAGCAATAGAGTTAATCACGAAACCAGAGGGTAAATAGCAATAGTGTAATATAAGTAAGAAAAATATGCCACCTAGTGGTGGATGTGGTGAATTTATTTATAAAAGTATCATATTGTAATGTAAACGGAAAATTTTCTAGAGGTGTACGAAATGAATTTGAGATTGGCAGGTCTTACAGAGCTATATGCAAAAGAAGTTTGTGATTGGAAATATGACCATATATATTCTATATATAATTATCCAGGATGGGATAAAGCATCTAATGAAAAATGGGGGATTACAATAGAAGAAAAGAGAAAGAGTGAATTTAATGCTGTGATTGATGATTGCAATTGCTTATGTGGATACATAAGATTGCTGGATAAAAATGAGTGTGTTTTTATTGGAATTGGTTTAAAACCATCTCTATGTGGACAAGGATTAGGAAAGGTCTTAATGGAAATAGTAAAAGAACAATGCAAGAAGATATATCCAGATAAAAAGATTGCTTTAGAAGTTCGGTCTTTCAATGAAAGGGCGATTAAATGTTATAAAAGTGCAGGGTTTAATGTAGTAGATACTTATAGAAAAGATACGCCCCTTGGTTATGGAGAATTTGTTAGAATGGAATTTGCTGAACACTCTTCTTAATAGAGTTCCTAATAAAGACTATTGTAGTTTATAGGATTTTATTTTACAATCAGCCTTAGGAAAGTACAATATTGAGGCATAGAGTGACTAGATATTTAAATTTTAATTTATATTAGTGGTAAAAAATAAATGGAAGATTGCTCTTCCATTTATTTTTATATTTCATTTTACATATGGTCTTTCATATCTGGATATTGTCCATAAATATATATTTACTTCAATTAAACTTCTTATTACAATATGGACATTGATATACCGAATCAATATCACTATCTTTGTCAAATTTCATTGGTAACCTGTAATTACAATAAGGACATTTCCAAAACAAAATAGATAATAAAATAAATATTAGAAGTAAGTTTATACCAATAATTGGAAATAAAGCAGAAGTAGAAAAAACTCCTATAAAGCATATAGGAACAGATAAAAATAAGCAGGCCAAAGAAATTTTACGAATTTTTAGTAAATTTTCTATCTTATTCATGGTACACCTCCCAATATATATTAAAGTTAATCAATCTGATCTATTATCTTCTTGTATTTCCTTTTTCCATCTTTCTATAGATTCCTCATGTTCTTTCTTTTGAGTTGAATTTCCTTTTTTTGCATCAAAGTTAATTGGAAGATATTTTTCATCAATTATCTTTTTATAGTTTATATCAGTAAAATGATTACAAAAATTAATTCCCACATAAATTAATTTTTTATTTTCTTTGTCAGCCAAAGCATAAATATAACCCTCCTCGTTTGCATCAACTGCAATTACTGGATAATTAAATCCAGTTGCACCATATATAAGATAATCTTTAGAGGAATTTAAATTTGATAATCTCTCTGTCTCTTCCATAAAATCTTCATCACTGCATGTATATACAAGGTATGATACAATGTTTGGGTCAAATGGATTATAGTAGTAATAACAAAAATCTTCAACCTTTGCTGAATCAGGAGTACTTTCAGGAAATATATCAATGTTATTGTTATTCGTACCATTATGTCCGAACCATCTAACATAATTTTGTCTATACTTGCCATTACCTCCAAAATGCTCATTATAATCTCGTATGTTAGTAGTTTTATCTCTTTCTACCCACATTGCACAAAAAGTAAGGGGCAACGCAATAATTATTACAATAAAAAAACTTAATATGATCTTTGTTCTCTTTTTCATCTACTTACTCTCCTCATAATTAATGGTAGTGTAAAATTTTTTAC
>NZ_DJBA01000046.1:0-2944 GCF_002435615.1 Clostridium sp. UBA5988
CAATGGATGTTCTATACAACATTAGTGGAGATAAAGAGTTAATACAACTGGCCGAGATGAGAGATAAAACTATAAGGGATGAGAAAAGTAGACTTCAAGGTGCTAGAGATGAAGGTAGAGAAGAAGGCAAAAAAGAAGGTATAAAGCAAGGAGCAAAAGATGCTTTAGCTAAAAGTACTATAAAACTTTTAAGGAAAAAGTTTAAGGATATTCCAGAGAATATAATAGAGTCTATACTTAATTTATCTTTAGAAAAGATAGAAAAAATTAATGGAGATTTGTTTGATATAGAGTCCATTGAGGAATTAAATAAGTATATTTAATTAAGGATGTATTACCTATAAAACTAAGTAATTAGAAATACCTAGAAACAGTAGAATTTCAGAATTCTGCTGTTTTTTTGTAGTTATACATTAAACAAAGTAAATATATGCTTTATATGGTATGAATTTATTGAGCAGTGGAAAGTGAGGTGGTACAATAAGGATATTGTTAATTAAGTTTAAATAATAAGGATCAGGTAAAATAATATTCAATTTAGGGATAGTATTAAAGGTGAGTGAGATAGGAAATGCGTATAAGAAGGTATGAACCATCAGATTGTAAAGATTTAGCGGAACTGTTTTATAATACAGTACATTCCATTAATGCGAAAGACTATACAGAAGAACAGTTGAATGTATGGGCAACAGGTAGTGTAGATTTAGAGAAATGGAACAAATCCTTATTAGAAAATTTTACAGTTATTGCTATTGAAAATAATATTATAGTTGGTTTTGGAGATATAGATAAGAGTGGATATTTAGATAGATTATATGTTCATAAGGACTACCAAAATAAAGGAATTGCTACTACAATTTGTGATGTACTGGAAAAGGAATTTGATGTAGATAAGATTAGTACACAGGCATCAATTACTGCAAAGTATTTCTTTGAAAAACGAGGATATAAGGTTGTAAAAGAACAGAAAGTAGAAAGGAAAGGTGTTTTACTAACAAACTATGTTATGGAGAGGTATTGCAATTCTAGTTTACTTAATGAAAATATATAAAAACCCCACTTTAAGTAGATATGGAGAACTGTACCACAAGAAAATGCAATTTATACCCCCGGGATTTATATGGCTTGGCTAAGGTTATTTTTAAAGCTGGAAATACCATACTAAAAATAATGTTATATTTACAAAATATGCTATAATTAAAAAGGTAAGTAATTTTTAGTGTCAGGCAAATAGTAAAATTTGTGGAGGCGATTTTAATTATGGATAATATTCAGAAAGTAATTAATTATTATATTACAAATTATAATCTGGAATATAATGCATTTGATGATGGAAAAAATGTATTCATGGAAAGCGATGTAGAAATTTTTCGTATGATTTCATTTGGAAAATCAATGCTTTTTATTGGAAGAAGAGATTTAATTAATTGGGCAAAAGAAAATTTTATAGATACTTTAGCAGAAGATATTATTGATGGTAAAAATCTTCATAGGATTGAATGTAAACTAAGAGAAAATGATTTATGTCTTGCAGGTGAACATTTGAGATTTCTTTATAGTAAAAATGAAGATATTATTTGCCCAGATAATGTAGTTCTTAAGAAAATAGAAAAAGAAAATATGAGTGAGTTTTATATTAAATATCCTGGATTTGAAAATGCATTAAACTATGAAAAGGATGAAATTGCAATTGCAGCTTTTATTGAGGGAACTATGGTAGCTATAGCTGGTGCAGACAATTATCATGATCCACTATGGCAAATAGGTATAGATACCATTAAGGAATATAGGGGACAAGGATTAGCAAAATTGGTTATTCAACAATTAACAAAGGAGATATTGAAGCTAGATAAAATACCATATTATACAACGTGGAGTGCGAACCTTGCTTCAATGAGAACTGCTTTAGCTACAGGGTTTTATCCAGCCTGGGTAGAATATTTTGCAGAAAAATATTAACTTTTAATAGCAAAATATTATCTTGTCAAATTCCAATTTAAGATTGATTAATTGATTAAAATGATATTTTGGAGGTAGTGAAAGATGAAGATTGAATTAATAGAAGCCAGTAAGGCTGATAAAATGATATTAAAAAATATGATTGAATTATATAATTATGATTTATCAGAATATGAAAATCGTGATTTAAATGAACATGGGTTATATGATTACAGTTATTTAGATAATTACTGGACAGAAAAAGATAGATACCCCTTTATAATTAGAGTAGATGAAAAATTAGCAGGATTTGTTCTTGTTAATAAACATAGCGTTGTTACCTCATCACCAACTGATTATGCAATTGCAGAATTTTTCGTTCTAAAAAAATATAGGAAAAGAGGAATAGGTAAAATTGTGGCTTTTGAAGTTTTTAATAAGTTTCAAGGAAATTGGGAAATAAAACAGTTGCGGTTACATAAGGTTTCTCATATTTTTTGGAATAATGTAATAAACCAATATACTTTAGGTAACTTCATAGAACTTGAAAATGGTAATGAAGTTTGGGATGGTCCTATTCATAGATTTACTAATAAATTGAAAAAGGAAGATACTGAAATCAAGGAAGCAATGGATGTTCTATACAACATTAGTGGAGATAAAGAGTTAATACAGTTGGCTGAGATGAGAGATAAAGCTATAAGGGATGAGAAAAGTAGACTTCAGGGTGCTAGGGATGAAGGAAGAGAAGAAGGTAGGCAAGAAGCAAAAAGCGCTTTAGCTAAAAGTACTATAAAACTTTTAAGGAAAAAGTTTAAGGATATTCCAGAGAATATAATAGAGTCTATACTTAAATTATCTTTAGAAAAGATAGAAAAAATTAATGGAGATTTATTTGATATAGAATTTCTAGAGGAGTTAAAGAAGTATCTTTAATTAATGATACATTCAATATAAAACTATAGTTAGTTAGGAGCACATAGTAACAGTAGAATTTCAGAATTCT
>NZ_DJBA01000006.1:0-2871 GCF_002435615.1 Clostridium sp. UBA5988
ATCCTAATATTGATACACTAGGATTTGTTTATTTAATCTATTAATTGAATTTATACATTTATATTATGTATTTACTTATATTGTTATTAGTATAAGGATAACTGGATAATTACCATTGTATAAAATTAATTACCTTTTACCTTTTGAAAAAATATATAAATTGAATATTTATTATTTTTTTGGACAGATTATAATTATTAATAAAAATTTTGGGAAATATGGTGATTAAATTTATGAAGAAGAAAGAAAAAAGTTTTATTCCTCTAGTTGTTATATTTATATTAGTATTACAACTTATTAATTTATCAACCACAGAGCAAGGACAAAATACAGCTAATAAAAATACAAAATTAATAAACAGTGACATAAAATCAATAAATACTCTATCTATAACTTATAGAGTTAATAACTCTAATACATTAAACACTGAACTTTCAAAATATAATTCTGAATATAATTCTTATTCTATACAAAAGTCTCAACAAAAATATAAAAATTTGTATCATAATAACCAAGTAAGTGAAGAAGCCATAAACCAAACTATGCATTTACCTGATTGGTTTAAATATAAAGTTATAGATGAAAACTTATTAAAATCCTATTTAGCTAATAGATCTTCTATACTTAAGGATGAACCTTACTTTTCATCCATAATAGAAGTTGGTAGAGATTTTAATATTAATCCTATACTGCTATTTGCTATTACAGGTCAAGAACAAAGCTTTGTTCCTCAAGATCATGTAAGTGCTAATAAAATAGCTAACAATCCTTATAATGTATTTTGTAGTTGGCAAAGTTATAATACTGATATTGTAGATGCATCTGAAATTGCTTGTCGTACAATTATAAATCTATCTAAGGATAGACCCGATAGTGTCGATCCTTTAGTATGGATTAATAGAAAGTACTCTGCTGATCAAAATTGGCATTATGGTGTAAGAAGTTTATACAACGAAATTATTGACTTTATAAATGAGTAATAAAAGGTTTAGGTAATTCAAATAAGAACTACCTAAACCTTTTATTTATTTTCTATATATACACTTTTTGTTGGGAAAGCAATGCTTACTTCCTCATCACTTAGAATTTTCATTATATTATAATTTATATCTTCTTTAATCTCCATATATTCATTGAATTCAATTCTATTTATAAAAAAATACATACCTATGTCTAAACTACTTTCATTAAATGTACTAAAGCTAACATGAATACTCTCACTATCTACTCCATCATGATTCTTTAGCATATCCTTTATGCTACTAACACACCTTTGAAGCTGCTCAGTAGCTGTATCATAGGTTACTCCTATATTCATAGTTACTCTTCTTAACTCTCTCTTGTTAAAGTTTAAAATTGAATCATTTACTAGTAATGAGTTAGGAACCGTTATTAACACTTTATCAAAAGTTCTTATTCTTGTACTTCTAAAACTAATATCTTCTACTATTCCCTCTATCTCCTTACACTTAATCCAATCACCTATTGTAAAAGGATTATCCATAAATATTATGACACCTGACATCATATTTGCAGCAAAATCTTTTGCTGCCAAAGCTATTACAACTCCCCCTAAACCTATTCCTGTTATAAAAGCATTTACATCTAGCCCCCAAATATTCGCTACTTGTATAATTGCAAAAGCTATAATTAAATACTTTATTCCTTTGGCCATCATAGGTATTAATACAGTATTCACTTTTATATCATATTTATCTGTAGCTCTAAATAAAAAATCATCTGAATTATTAGTAATGTTAATTAATCCATTAGCAAATAATACTATAATTGATGTCCCTAATAATTTATTAATTATACTGCTAATATTCCATCCCATTGATGAATTTAGTATACTCATAAATATGTATACACCCATTACTATAAATGCCATTTTTATAGGTTTTTCAAATGCACTCAATATTTTTCTAGCACTTTTAATTTTTAAAGCTTTAAATATACCATCTAATATCTTTATAATATATTTAGCAAATATGTTCCTTAGGAACATTAACAATACGAATATTCCTACTCCTATTGCAATTGACTTCCACACTTCAAAAAATTTACTATTTAATATAATCTGTACATATTTATTCGTTAATATCTCTACTTGAGCTATTACCATTTATCTTTCCTCCTATATAAAAACTTAGTTTTCATTATTTATTCCTTTACAATTCCAAAAACAAAAACATCAACATATTCTTCTCCATCATAATATGCTTGTCTTCTTGTTCCTTCATGAAGAAAACCTACTGACCTTAATGTGCCTTGACTAGGATAGTTAAACATTAACACCTCTGCATCAATCCTATGAGTTCCAATGCTAAATAAATAATCTATAATTAATTTTAATCCTTCCTTAGCATATCCCTCTTGCCTATGACTTCCTAATCCAAACCTAAGCCAAGCCATTTCTTTATTTTCATCTAACCAGTTTATTCTTATGTATCCTATAGGTTCATTATTATCTTTTAATGCAATAATTAAATATAATTCTTCTCCTTCTTCTATGCTAAGCTTAATGTCTTGAAATTGATTTTCATAACTTATATTTGTATTTAATCCCACGGACATTTTTCTCATTACTATTTCATCTTTCCATTTAGCAACCAATTTAGCATCATTTAATTCTATATTTCTTAAATAAATTCGTTGTCCTTCACATATATTATACACTTTCTACCCTCCATACCAAAATGCTACTTCTCATATTATTATAAATTAAATTTATTATTTTATATATAAAAAAAGCACTCCATAATGAAGTGCTTTTGGTGGCTCACCGGGGGATCGAACCCCGGACACCATGATTAAAAGTCATGTGCTCTACCGACTGAGCTAGTGAACCACGTTAAAAACCTGGCAACA
>NZ_DJBA01000069.1:0-37279 GCF_002435615.1 Clostridium sp. UBA5988
CAAAGTCAAAAATCGTTGACACCAGTTAGTTAAATTATACTAAAATTAAAGTTAAATTACTACATTTTAGTAATCATTACATTTTACTTATAGAAATTCTCTATACTAATTTCAATATATTGACTTACACTGTTAATTTATATACTATATGTTATGGAGATATAGTCACTATAAGGAGGCAACACTGTGAAAAAAAATAAAAAACTTACAATTTCGATGATAACCCTTTTAATACTTGTTATAACCTATTTTGCATTTTTCAGAGGATTAACTCCAGAGATTTTAAGAAATTACATAGGTGGTTTTGGCTACTTAGCACCATTTATTTATATATTATGTTTTACTATACTTCCAATCGCTTTTTTCCCTGTACCTATCTTAGCCCTTGCTGCAGGACTTCTATTTGGATTTCTTCCTGGCACCATATATACCTTAATTGGAGCAGTTTTAAATAGTGCCATAATGTTTTTAATGGCTAAAGTCCTAGCAAAGGATGCTGTTACTAATTTACTCCAAAGAAAGCTTCCTGAAAACTGGAGCAGCTTCTTATTTAATTTAGATGAAAAAAAAGGCTTTGGAATTATATTTATTCTAAGGTTAATACCAGCCATGCCGTACAATTTAATTAATTATGGTGCTGGATTAACATCAATAAAGTTCAGTTCCTATATGTTAGCTACTATCCTTGGAATTCTTCCAGGTACCTTAGTATTTTTGAACATTGGAAATCAAGCTTTGAATATCCATAACCCAGCATTTATGGTATCAATTATACTTCTAATATTGCTGACGATTTTCTCTTTAATCCTTGGAAAAAGGATAGGAAAAACCAATTCTTAAAATAAACCTCACATGAAATTCCCCATAACATTTAACTATATAATATAAAAAATAAGGATATCAATTAAATAATTGACTCCTTATTTTTTATCTTTATAATTCTATCAGAAAAAATAATCCTTCCATCCCCTAAAGTAGTAATTTCACCTAAGTATTCATCAATACAAGGTATATTAGTTAATCTATTTAGGTTTTCTGTTTTATCTACTAAAGCTATACTTCCTTTAAATAAAAAAGCTATACTACTACTCATAGAAAAAGCATCTTCCTTTTCATGAGTGATCATAATGGTAGTAATTCTAAACTGTCTTTGTATCTTCATTATATAGTCTTTTATATAATGCTTTAAATTATTATCTAACCCCGTAAAGGGCTCATCAAGCAAAAGTACCTTAGGGTCTATAGCTAAAGCTCTCATTAATGATATTAACTGTTGTTGTCCTCCTGAAAGTTGATGTGGGTACTTTTTCATATGTTCACCCATGTTAAAAAACTCAACAAGAAATTTGACCTTATCATCAATATATTTCCTTGGAAACTTTCTCATTTTTAATCCAAACTCTACATTTTCTCTTACCGTCATATGTGGAAAAAGTTGATTTCCTTGGTGTACCATTACTACATTTCTTTTTTCCATAGGTAAATAGTTAATAATCTCACCATCTAATCTAAGCTCTCCCTCATTAGGTAATATAGCCCCTGTAATAGTCTTAAAAATTGTAGACTTTCCTGCCCCACTAGGACCTAATATAGAGAAAAACTCTCCATCTTCAATAGTTAAATTAATATTTTTTAGAATTTCCTTATTACCAATAGAAAAATATATGTTTTTAAGCTCTATCTTACTCATATTTAACCCATCTCCCTATATTTATCATCACTGTACTTCTTTGTTATATATGAACTCATTATCATTACTATTACTCCATGGAGTATATACATTAATGTATATACCGAAGCTATATTTCTGTTAGAATTTCCTATATACGGTGTCATAATCATAGAAAAATTAACATGGCTATTATCTCCAATAAACATGTTTATGAAATACTGAGAGTAAGATATAATAAATGCCATAAAAAAACTTGATGCATACCCTTGAGCATATAGTGGTATATTCACATATTTAAATGCTTGCCAAAAAGATGCACCCAATCCTCGAGCTGTAAGCTCATCTCCTATACCCCAAACAGTATAATAGGAATATATTAATTTAAATGCATAGGGTAAGGAAAAATAAATATGTAACACTAAAACAGCAATACTACAAGAAGTAAAATAGTTTAGAAATAATTTATGACTTCCTAAACATATACTTATTACTGGTAATAACATAGGTAAATAAAAAATGCTTTCCAATGTAACTTTATACTTTATATGGGTAGTTATAAAAAATCTTGCAGCCATGATACTTAAAACTAAAGATATTAATGCTACTTCTGTAGAAAAGAAAATAGACTTTATTCCAATAAACCAATCTCCTGATGTAAAAAAGTATTTAAAACCATCTAGTGTAAAAGTATTAGGTAAAATATCCGTTGCTTTCCAACTTTTAAAAAAGGCCCAAACTATCATAGATATTATAGGAAGTACTAAAAATATAAGTATAGAAAATATGAATACACTTTTAATCCACCTTCTCACTCCCTTACCTCCTCTTGTCTATTATCCTTTATCATTTTATAATAAAGCACACATAATATTAAAGATATTATGATCATTATCATATTTATAGCCATTCCATATATTCTATTGGATAAATCTGCATTTAGGTAGGTTTTATAAGCATAAACCCCTATAGAAATTGGGTTTGATGGTCCTAGATAGTAAAAACCTTCATAAGTAAACATATTAAAATTAAATATTACTAAAAATGAAGTAAATATAGCTCTCTTAGCTAAAGGTAAAAGAATTTTTATTATATACTGAAATTTTGTACATCCTAAGTTCTGTGCTATAAACCTATAATTTTTATTTACTTTCATAAAAATAGGAACAACACTAAATGCTATGAAAGGCATACCTTTAAAAATATTTAAAAGCATTACTGCTACTCCCTTGGAGTTAAAAATTAAATTTATATTTATATTAGAAAATCCTAATAATGATATTATGTGAAATAGTAAGCCCTTATCACTATAAGTTGTATATATAAGAACTGCCGCTGCCACATAGGAGAGTAGAATTGGCAATCTATATAAAACATTTATAAATTTATTCCTTGATTTTGATATGTAATATCCTAGGTAACTACCTAAAACTGTAGCAATTACTGATGATACTAAGGATATTTTAAAACTATAGTATAAACTATTTAAAAAAACAGGATCTGAAAATAACTCTTTATAATATTTAAATGTAAAATTATTAAAGGAAAGCTCAGGAATATATCCTAAGCTTTCCATAAAGGTATTGATAATAACAAACATAGTAATTACAACTATCACAGATAAAGATGGAATAATCATTAATCCACCTATAACCTTTTGTCTCTGCTTATTATTTATCAAAAAGAATCACGTCCTCCCATACCTTTTCTATAATTACCACTAAGTCTGATCTTAATTCTGCTTGTTGGTGCTTTGAAAGTTCTTCATAGTTTAGAATTGTATGTTCATACTCTTTATCTGGAGTAAGCTTTATATCAAGCTCCTTCTGTTGTTCTTCATTTAACTTATTATATTCAACAGATGGTAGATCAGCCCATCCCCTTAAGTCTGCTTTAGATATTTGCATTTCAGCTGATAAGGCAGCATTAATTACCTTTAGTGCACCATCTACATTAGATGCATTAGCTGCAATGGCTAAATAATGTGTATTAAATGGAGTCCCCTTATCCCATATGAAGGATTTAGTAGACACAGGCCAACTTTTATCCATTACTTTACTTAAAGCTTTATTAGCATTGTAATCCATGGCAATATCAACTTCACCATCTTGATATAAGCTATCTAATTGAGCAGAATCTGTAGGGTAAACCTCTCCCTTTTTCCATAAATATGGCTCAATCTCTTTAAGATATTCTAATACAGGTGACATAGCTTCTTTAACTTCATCATAATCTGCTGGTAAGTCCTTTAATTTATCATATCCAATAATATCATAAAGTACTGTTCTAACAAAGGCTGAGCCAGTAAAATCACTAGCCTGAGGATATGTAAATCTACCAGGATTTTTTGTTACATACTCTTTTAACTTTTCTGCATTAGTTGGTGGTATATTTATCTTATCGCTATCATAATTTAATACAAATTGAGCTGTTCCCCAAGGCGCCTCATATCCTTCTGTAGGATACCCAAAATCCTTATTTGCAGCATCACCTTCTAAGTCTATATACCCTTGTGCATTTTCTAATTTATCTAAAAAAGGTCCATACAAAAGCTCATTTTCCTTAGCATAATGGAAATTTTCACCATTTATCCATATAATATCGATAGTCCCTTTTTCTGTAGAACTTTTTTCATTAGTAAGTTTCAGTAAAATTTCATCAATATTCATAGGAATACGATTTAAAGTAATATTGTAGTTCTCCTTTACATAAACTGCCAATTCCTTATCAATCCAAGTGTTAACTCTTTCATCTCCACCCCATCCATATAAGTTTACCACTTCAGCTTTATCATTTTTCTTACCACAGGCTACAAGTCCAAAAACAAGTATTATGGAAAGAATTATCAAAAGTATTGATTTTAATTTCTTATTTTTCATTGTTACCTCCTAATACTTTAATTGCCATATATAGTCTTTGTACTGCTGTATATAAAATTAGCACGGCATAAATAAATGCTAATATTTTCATATGAGGATAAAAGATTATCATAAATGTAAACATTATAAACCCTTCAGTTCTTTCCATTAATCCAGCTTGATAATGAAAACTTTTAATACCTGTATTTTCTAAGAGCATTCCACTAGTCAAAAATACCGTCATAGATAAAATTATAGTGCAAGCTAATATCATTAAGGTAAAGGTTGCCTCATTACATACTATAGCAAAGGATATTATATATGAAATTTCAACTAATCTATCAAGCCATATATCTAATAATGTACCTACCTCTGAAACCTTACCGCTTTGTCTTGCCATAGAACCATCTACAGCATCTAAAAATCCAGAAATCCATAATAAAATTATTGACAAAATAAACTTACCAAGGGAAAATGAAACAGCTCCTACAATTCCAACCATAGCAGCAATAATAGTTATATGTGTTGGCATGAAACCAATTTTAAGAAAACTTCTTCCAATTTTATCAAATATTCTATCAAAATATTTTCTTCCCCTTGTATCTAACATTATCACTCTTACCTCTTACTCTTCCTTACAGAATTATACCTATTCTTCCAAGACCCATTAGCCTTTGTTTCCCATAATAATTCTAAAATATGATATGCTTCAAAACTATTTTTTCTAAAAGTATCTACACAAGAACTGCAGTATGTCACTATCTCTTTGGATGGTGCTTGTTTTGCACGAATTTCAAATAGCCTTTGACCTTTTTCTGGGTATAAAGTCATAATCATATCTTTTTTCCCACAACAAATTGTTCTATCCCTATTATTAGGGAACTCTAATATATCTACTCCTAGTTTATTTAATATATTTCTTGCAGAAACAGCATTCTCTAGATAACCTCTTATTGGACAAGGATCATGTAAGGATAATTTTCTTCCTTTATATATATTATATTTATTTTTGGGGATTATCTCATCTAAAACTGTCCATGCTGATATTATTTCACAATTGCTATTTTCAACCAAAGTATTTTGGCAATTAGGACATAAAGTATAAATTTTCTTTACTCCATTTTTCTCAAAAGCCTTATTTAAAAACTGTTTTCTTTTCTCATAAGGTTTTCCCCCATCTATATGAAGTGATGGTTTTCCACAACACATAGTACTTAATTTTAAATCAGGTATCTGTGTTTTTAAAAGTTCATAGGTTTTCATCACTATTTCTTCTCCCATAGATAAAATAGCACACCCTGGCCAAAATACATTTTCTCCTGGTGAAAGCTCAATAAATAGTGAACTAAAACTAAGAAGTTGATGAGTTTTTATGCTTATTTTCCCCTTAACCATCCTCTTATAACACTACCTTTCTATGCATAAAAATAAGAGGTACTATTGACCCCTATTTCATATCCTTTTATTTCAACAAAAAAAGTATAGCTTTAATAATAATTATTGTCAATAAGTATAGCTATCTCTAATACACCTATTACTTTCAATTTAATTTTCCTATTTGATTTTAATGTATCCTTTATATATAATAACTTTGGTAATAGAAACCAATATAATAAATATAATAATTTACTTACGGAGGGATATGAAATGAAAAAAAAACTTACTCTTCTACTTGCTCTTTGCTTAATTATCTCAACTATGCTTATGGGATGTAGTAAATCAAAGGATACTTCAAAAGAAGGCGAAGAAAAACAATATCAATATTATACAGCTGAACAATTAAAAACTGCTATTGAAAATAAAGATGATATTTATTTAATAGATATACAGCCAAAAGAAGATTACGATGCACATCATATTGTTGGTACTGTTCCAACTTATGCTTATCCAGCAGATACTGATGATTTAAGATCTAAAATAGATGTTACCTTAGATGAAATTAATAAAACAGATAAGCCAATAATAGTTGTTTGCCCAGGTGGTGGCGGTGGTGCTAAAAACACTATTGATTACTTAACAACTAAAAGTGTGGATGCAAAGAGAATGTTTATATTAGAAAAAGGCCAAAAAGGTTGGCCATATGATGAATTATTAGAAAAATAATTTTTATTATAAAATGCAGAGTGAATTTTGACTCTGCATTTTATTTTTTACTTTTCTTTTGTCTCTCATTATATATCTGTTTAAACATAAATACTAATACAGTTATTGCAAAAAGTATTAATAACGCTGTAACAATCATTTGAGCTCCACCAGTTAACATACCACCTATATAGGAATAAACAACAGTTGCTGGTAATTGTCCAATCCCTGTAGCCACTATAAATTCTAAAAATCCCATAGATGTTAGTCCTGCCGCATAGGATATAAAGTCAAAGGATACAAAAGGCAATAATCTACATACTAAAATTGTATGTTTACCATACTTTTCAAAGAACCCATCCACACTTGCCATTGCATATTTACTAGTAAGTTTTTCAACAGCATCTCGTCCAAGAATTCTTCCAATATAAAAACACAAAGCTGCTCCTGTCATAGAACTAATCCATGATAATAGAGCACCCTTCCACCATCCAAAAATAGCAGCATTGGCAAAGGTTATTAGAAATGCCGGCAAGGGTGCTGCCACTGATTGAAACACCATTAGTAAAAATGAAACTAATACTGCATATATTCCAAAGGACCTTATATATCCAGCCACAGACTCAATACTCATAGAGCTGAATAACATAAAGATGCCATTTACTTTTGAATTGAAAGTTGGTATGAAAAAATATGCTAAACCTAGCGATACTATAATAATTAATATTAAGATTTTTCCTAAATTTCTATTTTTGTGTGTCAATTTCTTTTCCATAACATACTCCTTACTTTAACTATGTATATTTATCCATAGAAAATCATATTTACTTATTATCTTTTTTGTATCATATATAATATCCAAGCTATTCAGTAATTTGTATTATTTCTTGTATTAGATATAATGTTTTTCTATTGTAATAAAGTATTCTTTGATATCAAAGAATACTTTATTTTATAATATTAACTTTATGATATTAGTTTTCAACTTCCTCTACCGCACACCATCTATAGTATGATTCATCATAATTTAGAGAATTTTCAAATCCACACATTTCAAGAATTAACTGCATATATGCAGAACGAATACCTGCTGTGCAATAGGTTACTATCTTATCACTTTTTGATAATCCTGATGTTTCAAATATTTTTGTTAAATCATCATTTGACTTTAAATTTCCTTCTTCATTAAATAAATCTGTGTATTTAATGTGTATTGCCCCTGGTAAATGACCACCTTTTGCCTCACCATACAAGGTCTTTCCTTCATACTCTTCATCAGCACGAACATCTACTACCTTTACATTTTCATATTCTTTTTTTAAAGCATCAGTGTTAATTAAATGAGTATCATCAATAGCCTCAATTTTTACATCTGCTAGCTCCGGTGTAGCAATCTCCTTTACTACTGGTAACCCTGCTGATACCATAGCATCGTATCCACCATCAACCATTTTAACATTATCATAGCCTGCTGCTACAAGCTCCCATAAAATTCTTCCGTCATCGCCCCATCCATTTTTAGCCGCTGCAAAAATAATAATCTCTTTATCTTTATCAATACCAAGGTTACTTAGCTTTTTACTTAACTCTTCTGGTTCTAGAATAGTACCCCACATCTCATCTCCAGCTTTGCTATCTTCAACTTTAGCAATAGACTGCCATGCCATAGCCATTGCTCCTTGAATAGTTCCTTTTTTTGCAGTTTCTTCACCCCTTGCATCAATGAGAAGTAGATTTTCTTTTTCTAAACTTTCTTTTACATATGAAACATCTACTATGTACTTACCTTTAAAACTAACCTTTTCTTCAACTTGAGCTCCTTTTGAAGAATTTGTTTCTGGTTTTACTTCTTCTTTTTTACCACAACCAACCAAAGAAATAGTAGTAGTTAACATTAAGCTCATAGCTAATAATAATGCCTTTTTTCTCATATTAATTCCCCCCATATAGTTTTACTATTTTATATACCTACATAAATATAGCAAAGGCACTATCCATAGTCAAAATTTATTAAATATACTTATAGTTTTCTTATTTTCTATTTGAAATTTCTATAGATTAAATACATTATAAAAATAAAAAAACAAGATTCAACATCAATCTAAAGCTAAATCTTGCCTCTTATTTTTATTTTAATCTTGCCACTAAGAACATAGTTTTCATTCCCATAGCTGTAAATTTGCTTTCATACTCTGTAACTACATTACCTTCAAATCCACTATTATGTAAATCATAGGTTATAAATTCTATAGAAAATCCTGCTTCTTTAAAGTATTCTTGAGAATCATTGAATAAATCTACATCATCGGTTTTAAACCATATCTCTCCATTTGGTTTTAAAAACTTTTTATATGATTGTAAAAATTTCGTATATGTAAGTCTTCTCTTGTTATGACTTTTTTTAGGCCAAGGATTACAGAAGTTTATATATATTCTATCTATCTCATCTTTACCAAATACGTTGTCTATAAGCATTATATTAAGAACTATGAGCCTTGCATTTATATTCTTTGCTCTTTCTATTCCTTCAAATGATGCCATAACTTTCCTTAATGCATATACTACAACTTCATCTTTTAAATCTATTCCTATATAGTTTACATTTCTATCTTTAATTGCACGTTGACTAATATGTCCTCCCATACCACAACCTAACTCTAAATGAATAGGATTATTATTTTCAAATTCTTCTCTCCATTTTCCGCAATGACCATATTTATCATATATTACAATATCACTAGCTTCTAATTCTGGTCTTGCCCAATGCTTTTTTCTAAGTCTCATAAATTTCTCTCCTCGATATTAGTTTGTTAAATTATATTATATATTTATTTTTGTCTATATGAATTTTATAAAAATAAATATGTAGCCATAGCTGCAAAAATATTATATATATACTGACCTGGTATTCCAACTATAAAATCTAAAATTGAAAGTCCACCTATAATAGGTAGAACTAATATAATAAATATTAGCATGTTATTTTTATACATTATAGTTTGAAATCTTTTAGATTTATCTCCTAATATATCTACTATTATGCTAAAACCATCAAAACCTGGTATAGGTAATAAATTTAATATAAACCAAGAACAATTTATTAGAGCTGTTTGTCGGATAATTAAATATATTATAAACTTAATATCACTATTTCCTGGTATAAACTTGACATATAAAGCTAGAGCTATTGTAGCTATAAATCCTATAGTCAAAGTAGTTAGAAGTCCTCCAAGTCTTATTTTTAAATCATCTTTATAATAATTTTTAAAATTTGATTTATTAATTTCTACAGGTTTTATCCATCCAAAACCTATTATAAGCATAAATATAAACCCAAATACACTGATGTGCTTCAAAGGATTTAAAGTATTTCTTCCATACTCTTTTGGGGTATCATCACCAAGTTTTATAGCAATTTTAGATTGAATATATCCCTTAAATGTAAATGCAACTAAAATTGCTGGTATCACTAAGATCCTTCCCAATAAATAATTGTTATTCATCCTTTTCACTCCTTCTGCAATACTCCTAGTATATCATATTTTTATCAATCTTTTTAATTCTTTTATTAATATAAAATTTCTATTATTTTTTCAACTAACCAGTTTAATAAATAATACTTGTATTATATCTTTACTATAGACTTAGTTACACTATTAAAATACAAAAATAGCTGAAACCCGCATGGATAAAACAACTATTTAACTATTTAACTATTTATATATTTAACTAGTTCCATATGTAACATTTTAAATAGGTGCAATTTTAGCTATGCTGACTCCATGGATTAATAACTTTTCTTAAATATAATATTGGAGCATTTGTAACATTTATCACTTTAATTAACTACAGAGCCAAAAAAAGAATCAATAAATATTATAAAATACTTATCGATTCTTTACTATTATATAAATACTATAAAAATTATTATATCCTAATAAACTTGCGATTTATACTACAAACGTTGAGCAGCTTCAAAAGATAGTGGTGATCTTTCACATTCATCATATTTCAAAGTTACTTGGTAACACAATTTACTACCTTTCATTCTTTCAGATGCATAACACAACCCATTAGACCTAGAATCCATAAAGGGGTGATCTATTTGATCTGGATCTCCAATAAGTATAAGTTTTGTTCCAATACCTACCCTAGTTGTAATTGCCTTTACTTGCTTTGGAGAGAGATTTTGAGCCTCATCAATTATTACCCACTGTCTTATTATTGATCTACCTCTTAAATATGCTATGGCTTCAGTGGTTATAATCCTTCTATCAAATAATTCATTTACCTTATCTTGTAATTCTTTTTCATTTTTATATCTTTCTTTTTCATCTGAATCTACTAGAACTTCTAAATTATCAAAAATAGGTCTCATAAATGGGGATATTTTTTGCTCTTCAGTACCTGGTAAAAACCCTATTTCTTCATCCATAGTTACATTAGGTCTACATACTAATATCTTTCTATATTCACCAGTTTCTTCTTCTATGATTTTCTGTAATCCTACTGCTAAAGAAAATAATGTTTTGGCTGTTCCTGCTGGACCTTTTACTATACTTAAAGGAGCCATATTAGATGACGTAAATAGGCACTCTAACATGAATCTTTGTCCTACATTTCTAGCACTTAATCCAAGGGGTTTGCTATCCTTATAATGCAAATGTACTATATTTTCTCCATCAAATCTGCCTAATGCACTTTGTTTTTTATTTTCTAAAGAATGCATAACTAAAAATTGATTTGTATAAAGGGTAGGAGTATAATACTCATCATTTTCTTCTTGATAACATACTACGTCATTTTTAGATATAACCTTTTTGGAATAGAATTCTGAAAGCTTATCTTGTGAAACATAGACTTCCATTCTACCAGTATACTGCTCATCTCCAGCTGGAACTACCTTCTCATAAAAATCTTCGCTTTTTACATTAACAATATCTGCTTTTATTCTTTCAAAGGTATCCTTTGTAATTAATATAACATCTTCCCCAGCATCTTTTAATGCCTTACATACTTGGAGTATCCTGTTATCAGCTTTATTTCTATCCCAAAACTTTGGAACTTCTGCATTTAAGCAATTAGTCTCTATTCTTAATTTACCACCACCAGGAAGAGGTACTCCTTCATTCAAATTTCCTAACTTTCTTAATACATCTATAATTCTCGATGCCTGTCTAGCATTTAACCCAAGGTCAGTTTTATTTTTTTTAAAATCATCCAGCTCCTCTAATACCACCTCTGGTATTACTACATCATTATTACCAAAAGATAATAATGCTCCTGATGAATATAATATAACGTTAGTATCTAACACATATGTTTTTTTCAAGTCATTCTCCTCCTCTCTTATACTATAATATATGAGTGACTTCTTATTAATTGAATTAATTTTTTAAATTTATATAAATATTTTATTGTAATTGCTATAATATATTATATAATATAGCAATATTATATAATAATCATTATCCATTCTTCCCCTTTGACAATGGATAATATTTATTATATAATATCTATAACAAATAACTATAGAGGTGATTCAATGGATATTAATTTTACCCAAGTTTTCAAAGAAAAAAAACTGAAACTTACACCTCAGCGTATAGCCGTATACAATTACTTGAAATCAACAAAAGAACATCCATCAGCTGAAACAATTCATAAAGCTTTAAAAGAAGCGTATCCAACTATGAGTTTAGCAACAGTTTATAAAACGCTAAAGGTTTTAGTAGACGTTAATTTAATTCAAGAGATTAATGTTGGAGAAGGCAACTTTAGATATGATGGTTTTGCTGATCCACATCCTCATATACATTGTATAAAATGCTCTAGGGTAGATGATTTAGAAGGTGTTAACTTTGATTTTCTAAATTCTAGTGTAAAAGATAATACAGATTATGAGATTATTTCTAATAAAGTATATTTTTATGGACTATGCCCTATGTGCAAGAAATCAAAATAAGAGATTAGATTATCTAATCTCTTTTTTATTTGTCTAATTTTTAATAATTATTATCTCTCTTTACACATATAATTTATAGAGGGGTGATTATAGTGTATAAGAAAAATAATTTGCATACTAAATTATTTAATATATTCTTATTTGTATTAGCTACTTTATGTTTTTTTAAACTATTTTTTGAAGAAGATAACTTAAAAGGAAAAAATGTATTCAACTTATCTGAAGAAAATATTGTAATTAATGAAGATTTAAATAATGATAATAAAAAAGATTCCATACTTATTAAAAAATCCAACTCTGATTTATTAGCTCAGGTAAATTTAAATAATAATGAAACCTATAGTTTAAACTATGATAAAAATTTGCAGACCCTTGGAGAATATTGCACATATTGGCCTGTAAGGGTTTCTACCCTAGATATTTCTAGAGATAATTCTAAAGAAATATTTATTCAAAGCTCTTTTCATAATAAAGCTGTTCAACATATCTTTTCTTGGAATGGAAATGGATATGATGACATATTTTGTTCTACTAATAATTTATTAGGATTTATAGATAGTGCTAATAGTAGAACTCCTAAAATTATATCAGGTAATTTTCAAGATAATAATATTAATTTAAAGGGATATTTATATAATAAAGGCTCCCTTAAAGAATTTAATGATAATCTGACTACATCTTTACCAGGCAAGGATACTATAACTAACTTTATATGCCTAATAGAAAGTTTGCCTGACCCTTACTTGTCTGTTCCCAACTATTTTTACTCTCAAATAAGCGGTTCAGATTTAGAGAGTATTTTTAGACTTGCTAATGGATCAAATTATTATAAATTTCAAGATGGTTATTTTACAGATTTAGCTTGGGATAATACAGGAAATATAACCTGTGAAAATTGGATATTAAACTTTAGAGTAATAAGCACATCTGATAGTAAAAAAGTAAGTAATTTAACTATAAATTTAATGATAAATAAATATAATGATAATGATTTTCCATTTAAAATTACCTCTGTTAATATATATTAAGTTATTTTACCTTTTAATTTTCTCATCCCATTATTGGAATTATTATATTCAAAAAATAAAAATGGGACCTAACGGTCCCAGGGGGATGGGGGGGCCTCTAAAATTACTTCTAGAGGTTTATGGAGATTTTAACTTCCATTACATTTTTATTATTGACTAAATTATATTATATATACATCTTTTTTAAATATTTTAGTCTTTTTCTAAATTATTATATTCAAAAATTTTTTGTAATAATTTAATCTTATTTGGATCAATGAGTCTAATTAATATATTTATAATCTTATTGTACTCTTCCTCCGTTAACCCTTTTTCATCTCTAAATATGTTCTCTTCAATTATATCTGCTTCATCTACTGTAGTAATATTTTCTTCTGAAAACTCATCACTTTTTATAATGTCATTTATGTCTAAATTATTTAAATCTACATTTGAAAAATCTATTCGTGAAAACTCCAAGTTATTCATGTTATTCAATATGGCATTAAAGTCAAGATTAGCTAATATTTCATCTACTGATTCTTTATCTTTTTTTTTTACCTCTGTATACTCTTCAACATTTTCATTATTGACATTATTACTATCACTATAATTATTAGAATTCATATTCTGTAGCAATGTTTTTAATTGTTCTATATCCTCTGGTTTAATCTGAGATAAAATTTGTTCTATAGAACTATTATTATTTATTGAACTATTACCATTGTTTACATTATTAGAAGGTGCTTGTGTATTTCCTCCGCCAAATAAAGAAGATATCATACTAATCAAATCACCACTATCTCCTGTGTTACCTCCTCCGCCTATGCCTAAATTGCTAAGCAAGTCCAGAATACCATTAAAGTTTCCGCCCATACCTCCTAACATGCTAGCCAACGGATTATTTCCTCCCATATTATTCATAGGATTATTCATCCCCATTGGATTCATCATACCCATAGGATTCATTTCCATAGGATTATTCATTCCCATTGGATTATTCATTCCCATTGGATTGTTCATTCCAGCTGGATTATTCATTCCCATTGCACCTAAGTTAGCAGCCATATTCATTGCATTCATTCCCATATTATTATTCATTGGATTATTGCCATTATATCCTCCAAAGTATCCATTATTATTTTGCTCTTGCACATAGTTTTCTTCTCTATCTCTTTTTCTATGCTTATGCTTTCCCATCTACTCACCTCTTTACTTATTATAAAATTTTAAAAAAGCAATCCATGAATAACATGGACTGCTAATTTTCTTACTTTTCTAGAAACCCCCCTATACTGGGCCATGGTTTACATCATTCTTTATCCATTGTTATTTCTACTTTTATAAGCAGTCCTTACTTTTGTTTAAACATCTTATAGTTTAACAACATTTACAGCAGCATTGTTTTCTGCAGCAACATCCATTATTAAAGTTATTATGGCCAAATCCAGCATTTCCTCTATTAAATCCAAATCCACCAAATCCACCAGAGCAACATAACCAATATAAGAATATTAAAGTTAATGCATTTCTAGCACTTGAATTACATTCTGTGTCTAGCAAACACTGATTTTTTAGAATTACGATTAATAGTAGAATTGTACATGGTTGAAAGCCGCAACCTGAATTTCCTATATTTCCGCATCCACACATCATAAATTCCTCCTTATTGTGAAGTGTACTTTCTAATTATCATAGATTAATCACTTAATAACTTTTGTTGGTATTTATTAATTTCATCTCTTGATAATTAATAATCCTTTAGTTAGTTTGATATTTATTGTGCTATGCACAACAAACTTTTATTCTTTTGCATTTACATTTTCTTTCTTTGCATTTACATTTACAGCATTTACACTTGCATTGACATCCACATCTACATGAACATTGGTTTCCACACATTGATCCATAGTTACAGTTTCCTAACATATTATTACTTCCACATCCACCATTGAATCCACATAACCAATATAAGAAAAGTAATGTTAATGCATTTTTAGACTTTGATGAACCATCTAGTAATCCTTGATTTGCAAGAATAACTATTATTAAAAGAATAGTACATGCTTGTGAGTTACCTCTATTATTTGAATATCCACACATTTATTCATTCCTCCAATCTTTATTTATCGTTTTCTTATCTATAGGCTTATCTACTCTTTATTCTTTAGCATGGTTTACATACTTGTTGAGGTGTTCTTCTTATAAGAAAAATTGCTATTATAAGAATTATTTGGCATATATTGCATCCGCCAAAGCCACCAAAACCACTATTTCCAAAACAACCATTATTGCCACTACATTGATTTTGATTGCAACATGGGTTACAACATTGGGTAAATTGGCATGGGTTGCATGAAGCAGTTTCTATAATATAATGCTTTTGTTTTTTACAATCTTTTCTTACTCCACCACAGCAGCAGCAATATTCTTTACATTTGCAGCAGCAAGGTTCACAGCAACAGCATGAGCAATCACAAGGATCGCAACAGCAATCATTTCCACCGCATCCACAGTTTCCACCGTTTCCTCCGAATCCACCGAATCCACCACATCCACAGTTTCCTCCGAATCCACCGCATCCACGATTTCCGCCGAATCCACCTCTACAGAAAATTAGTATTAATATTATCCAAATTAGTATTTTTCCACTTCCAAATCCAAAGTTTTGAGAAGGGTTTCCATCTGTACATGTTCCGCCAAACATCTGATATAGATTTGAATAGTCACTCATAGTTTTTATCCTCCTATTATATTTACATTTTTATATCATCATTTGTATAATACACTATATGATTTTGCTTAAGTTTTGACACTGATAATTGTATTTTTGAAGTTTTTTATATATTTAATCTATAGTATTTTTAGTGTGTTTTTCCTAAGCCTCTTTACTACAATATATGTTTTTCCATAAAATCGGTGATAAAAAAGTCATCTCATAATTTTCAATAAAGAAAATTATGAGATGACTTTTTATTATCTTATTACTATAAAATTATCTTGCTTAGCAGTAATATAAAAGTAGAAACTCCATTAACAAATAAGTGGATAAATACTGAATACCAAAACCCTTCCTTTTCAATTAGATAGCAGTTAAAAAAACTTACTACAAATAAGGAAGCAAAAGCACTAATACTAAAGTGAATAGATGCAAATAATATACTAACAATAGATGCAGATATTATAAATCCAAACTCCCCTTTAAATCTACTTCTTAAAAACTTACCATAAAATAAGTACCTAAAAACGAATTCTTCAACTACTGGTGCAAAAATAACGGTAAAGGGAATAGTTATTATAAAAGAAACTAAATCATAATCACTTAACATAGTTATAACTTGTTGTCGTTCAATAGGTATCTTTAACAATAACAGCAATAAAAGCCAAAACAAACCACACATTATTATAAATCCATAAACTAATAACACATATATCAATGCTTTACCTATTCTAAAATCACCTAAAGAAAACCTGTATTTTATATAATCATCATTCTTACATTTTGAACTAACCCAATTAGCTAAAATAAAAATTATTAAAACAAAAGGTAATATATTATTATAAAGTTCCGGTAATAAGAAATACAATGATATATATGCTATAATCACTATAATTTTAATTAGCTTAGAATTTCTTTTTATTTTCACTGTTCTTAGATAAAATACCAGTGGTAAAATATAAAGCATAAATATAATAAATAAATTTCCTAATATCTTCAAATAAACACCCCTCTTTAATCACATATATACTTATATGTTTAAAAGTAAATCAATATTATTATATCATAAATAAAGGGTCATTGATTTTTCTAATCAATAACCCTTTATTTTATTCAAGTCCTAAGTCTTTAAATATTTCCTCAAGTAATTCTTCTTTTCCTTCCTTTTTTAAAGAAGAAAAGAACAATAATTTATCTTCTTTTCCAAGCTTTAAGGTTTCTTTTATTACCTTAGCACTCCTCTGTAATTCACTTTTAGTTAACTTATCTTTTTTAGTTGCTACAACTATAACTTCATAACCATAATGCTTAATCCACTCATACATCATTATATCATCACCAGTTGGTTTATGCCTACAGTCCACTAAAATAACTACTTTTTTCAATTCTGGCCTATTTATTAAATATTGTTCCATCATTTTTCCCCAAGTAGCCTTCTCGCTTTTTGACACTTTAGCATATCCATATCCAGGTAAATCTACAAAGTATAGCTTATTATTTATAGTAAAGAAATTTATAAGTCTTGTTTTGCCAGGTGTACCACTTACCTTAACTAACTTTCTTCTATTTGTTAAAGTATTAATAAGTGACGACTTTCCTACATTGGATCTACCAACAAAGGCAATTTCACACATTCCATCTTCTGGATATTGGGTAGGCTTTACAGCCGAAGTTTTAAATTCTGCTTGTTTAATTTCCATTTTTATCTTCTCCAACTAGTGCATTCTTCAATACATCTTCAATTTTTTCTACTGGTATAAACTTTATTTTACTTTTTATAACTTTTGGTATATCCTTTAAGTCTTTTTCATTAGCTTTAGGAATAATTATAGTTTTTATTCCCATTCTGTAAGCAGCCAGACTTTTTTCTTTAAGTCCCCCTATAGGTAATACTCTACCCGTTAAAGTAACTTCTCCTGTCATTGCTACTGAATATTTTATTTTTCTGTTACTTAAAGCAGAAACCATAGCTGTAACCATAGTAACTCCTGCGGATGGACCATCCTTTGGAATAGCTCCTTCTGGTATATGAATGTGTAGATCTTTATTTTTATAAAATTCTTTATCTATACCATACATGTCACAATGAGCCCTTACATAACTGTAACCCGCCTTAGCTGATTCCTTCATTACATCTCCTAGTTGGCCTGTAAGTTGAAGTTTACCATCACCTTCCATTACTGCTACTTCTACGGGAAGCGTATCACCACCATATCCAGTCCATGCAAGACCTGTGACTACTCCAATCTTATCTTCTTTATCTAAATCATCATAACTATACAATTCAGAACCTAGATACTTCTTAACAGTTAAAGAATTTATAGTTATTTTTTTCTTATTACTTTCCATTATTTCGGTTATAGATTTTCTTATTACTGAAGCTATCTTTCTTTCTAGATTCCTAACTCCTGATTCTCTTGTATATCTATCTATTATAGTTCTTAAAGCACTTTCATTAACTATAATCTGACCATCTTCCACAGAATATTCCTTCATAACTTTAGGTACTAAATATTTCTTTGCTATTTCATATTTTTCTTCTGTAGTATAGCCTGAAACCTCTATTACTTCCATTCTATCTAATAGTGGTCTAGATATAGTATCTAAAGTATTTGCTGTAGTTATAAATAATACCTTTGACAAATCAAACTCTACATCTATATAATGATCCCTAAAGGTCTTATTCTGTTCTGAATCTAGCACCTCAAGCAGAGCATCTTCTACATTTCCTTTATAATCCTTTGATACTTTATCTATTTCATCTAAAAGGCATACTGGATTTTTGTACCCAACTTCCTTTAATGCTGATACAATTCGTCCTGGAATTGCTCCTACATAAGTTTTTCTGTGGCCTCGAATTTCAGCCTCATCTTTTACTCCACCTAAACTCATTCTTACAAATTTTCGTCCTAGTGAATTAGCCACTGATTTTGCAATAGATGTTTTACCAACCCCTGGAGGTCCAACTAAACATACTATAGGTGACTTTAATGATTTACTCATTTTTCTAACTGCTAAATATTCTATAATTCTTTCTTTTACATCTTCTAGTCCGTAATGTTCCTCATCTAAAACTTTTCTAGCATTAGTTAAGTCTAGATTATCTTTTGTTAGCTTATTCCATGGCATACCTAAAATAGTATCTAAATAAGTTTTTATAACCGATCCCTCTTGGGATGAAGGACCAATATTTTTAAGTCTATTAATTTCAAACTCTATCTTAGTTTTAACATCTTTAGGTAATTTAATTTGTCCTAATTTTTTTTCATAATTAGCTATTTCTCTTCCAAACTCATCTTCTTCTCCTAGCTCTTCTTGAATTACCTTAAGTTGTTCTCTAAGATAGTACTCTTTTTGAGATGCACTTACTCTAGCTTTAACCTTATTACTTATAAGCTTCTCTACTTTTACAACTTCAATCTCTTTTTTAAGAATAACTAATAATTTTTCCATTCTTTCTTTAATTGAAGTAATTTCCAACAACTCCTGCTTTACATCAGCCTTTACCGGTAGAAATGCACTTATTACATCGCAGTATACACTATTATCTTCTTCTGCTTCTAATTCCACTATTAAATCTTTAAATTCTTCACCAGCTAATTCTAAGTAATTAATAAACATATCATTTAGTGAGTTTTTATATCCTTCAGATTCTGTTTTATCCTCTATATCCAACTCTTCAACAGCTTCAACTTCTGCACTTATACAATCATCTTCATCTAAATATTTTACAAGTTTAGCCCTATATTCTCCCTCTACTAATACTCGTAAGTGATTCCCTGGCAACTTCATAAATTGCTTTATTGTACATACACATCCAACATTATATATATCTTTTTCAGTTGGATTTTCAGTAGTTGCTTCTCTTTGACTTATTATAAATATCTTCTGATCTTCATCCATGGCTCTATTAATTGCTTCTATAGATTTCTTTCTTCCTATATCAAAGTTTAAAGCCATATGTGGAAAGATACTTAATCCCCTAAGGGGAATTAATGGAAGTTTCATTATTTGATTCTCCATAACATCTCCTCATTTCTATCTAATCTATTATTTAATCTTACTTAATTTCATATTATAAAATCTTACCTAGTTTGCTTAAACTAATAATTCAACCTAAAGTATTTATACAGGAATCTTTCAGGGCAGTGCAGTGTTTTCTTTTTTATTATAAAATACAACTTATAAAAGAAAATCCTACTTTAATAAAACATCCAAATGATATGTGGTTATTGTATTAATTATAATTAGACTAGTATATTATACCTATAAAAATATAATTTTTCAATTAAATAATCCCTATATAAGTTTTATCCATTGAACTTCTATAGGGATTAGCTTTAAGCATCTAATTGAGGTACCATATTCAATTCAAACCCTTGATCTTTTTTCTCTACACTTATGTGAAGAATTTGTTCTTTTATTATTGCTTCATCTATTACTTCCTTTATAGTATTTACCGGTATCACTTTTATATCTTTGTAATCTTTATATACCTCTTGCCAATTTTCTTTTGGAATTAAAACCTTTGTTGCACCAGCTTTTATAGCACCAGTAATCTTAGCTGTAACACCACCAACTGGCTTTACTTCACCATGAATAGATATTTCTCCTGTCATAGCTATATTATTATCTACACTCCTACCTGTTATTGCACTATATATTGCAGTAGTCATACTTATTCCAGCAGAAGGACCATCTACAGGAATTCCCCCTGGAAAATTAACATGTATATCGTATTTTTTTGTATCTATGTTGTATATTCTCTCCAACACGGTAATTACATTATCAATAGAATTTCTTGCTGTACTTTTTCGTTTTAATTTTCTGCCCTTATCTCCTAATTCCTCTTCCTCAACAATACCTGTTATTTTTACTATTCCTTCTCTTTCTCTTGCCTTTGTTGCTGTTGCCTCTATTTCCATTACAGATCCAATATTTGAACCATATACCGCAAGGCCATTTACATAACCAACCTTTGGTTTCGCACATATTTTTTTATTAGGCTTTGGTGAATATTGACCATTCTCAATAACCCATTGTATTTCATTTATACTAACAGTATTTCTATTTTCATTAATTACAATTCCACAAGCTAATTGAACCAAATTTACAGCATCACGACCATTATTAGCAAACATTCCAACCAGTTTTGCTGCTTCTTCGTCTATTGATATTCCAATTTTTTCTGCTGCATTTTTTGCAATTATTTCTATCTCATCTCCATCTAGAGCTCTAAAAAATATTTCTACACATCTAGACCTAATAGCTGGAACAATTTCTTCTGGACTTCTAGTTGTTGCACCTATTAATCTAAAGTCAGCAGGAAGTCCTTCTTCAAATATCTCTTTAATATAAGACGGCATATTAGGATCTTCACTATTGTAATATGCACTATCCAAAAATACTTTTCTATCTTCTAAAACTTTTAATAACTTATTCATTTCTATAGGATGTAATTCACCTATTTCATCAATAAATAGAACTCCTCCATGTGCTTTTGTAACTGCTCCAGGTTTTGGTTGTGGTACCCCTATAACACCTAATGGACCCGCCCCCTGATATATTGGATCATGAACTGATCCTATTAATGGATCCGCTATTCCTCTTTCATCAAATCTTATAGTTGTAGCATCAATTTCTACAAAAGAAGAAGTTGCCTTAAATGGTGAAGCTGGAATTAGTTTTGCCTCTTCTAATACCAGTCTTGCTGCTGCTGTTTTTCCTATTCCTGGAGGTCCATATATTATAACATGTTGAGGATTGGGACCACATATGGCTGCTTTTAAAGCCTTAATACCCTTTTCTTGACCAATTATATCTTCAAAATTTCTAGGTCTACTCTTTTCTGTTAAAGGCTCTGTCAAACATATACTTTTTAACTTTCTCAGCTTTTCAATTTCTTTAGTGTTCTCTTTATTAATTGTAATCTTAGATGATTTTTGTCCCTTTAATGCATTAAAGAAGTAAATTCCCATTACTATTGTAACTAATAGTTGTATTAGCATAATCAAAATCGCTACTGGTTCCATATCAATATTAGCCTACTTTATAAGCAAACTAATCTTCCCTCCCTTTACTAATTATTTAAGTCACAATAGTATTATTCACAACATATTGGATTAATATTCTATAACAAGAAAAAACTGCTGAATTTCAGCAGTTTTTATATTATGCAAGTTCAGGTGTTCTCTTTACACCCTTTTTACTATCTATTTTTAAAGGTTCTCTCTTTCCATTGTCTGCAATGATATATTCAGGAATCTTTGTATTTAAAGTTTCTTCATGAATTATAACTTTTTCTATTTCTTCACGTGAAGGAATCTCATACATTATTTCCTGCATTATATCTTCTATTATTGCTCTTAATCCCCTTGCTCCTGTGCTTCTCTTTATGGCTTCTTTAGCTATAGCTATAAGAGCATTTTCATCGAATTCAAGTCTAACATCATCAATTTCTAATAACTTTTGATACTGCTTCACTAATGCATTTTTAGGTTCACTTAATATTTTTACAAGAGCATCTTCATCTAAGTTATCTAAAGTTACTATTACAGGAATTCTTCCTACAAACTCTGGAATTAATCCAAACTTCAGTAAATCACCTGGCATTATTTGCTTAAATAATTCTCCTAAGTCTTGTTTTTCCTTAGATATCACTTCTGCACCAAATCCCATGGCTGATTTTTGAGTTCTCTTTGTTATAATTTTTTCTAATCCATCAAAAGCTCCACCACAAATAAATAATATATTAGATGTATTTATTTGGATAAACTCTTGATGTGGATGTTTTCTTCCTCCCTGTGGTGGTACAGAAGATACAGTTCCCTCAAGAATTTTAAGTAAAGCTTGCTGAACACCTTCACCAGAAACATCTCTAGTTATAGATGGATTTTCAGACTTACGTGCAATCTTATCAATCTCGTCGATATAGATAATGCCTCTTTCAGCTCTTTCTATATCATAATCAGAGTTTTGAATTAATTTTAATAATATATTTTCTACGTCCTCACCTACATATCCAGCTTCTGTAAGGGTTGTAGCATCTGCTATTGCAAAAGGTACATTTAACATTTTTGCTAGTGTTTGAGCTAATAAAGTTTTACCTGAACCTGTTGGTCCTAAAAGAAGTATATTACTTTTTTGTAGTTCTATATCATTATCCATAACATTAGAATTTATTCTTTTATAATGATTATACACTGCTACAGACAAAGCCTTTTTAGCATCATCTTGCCCTACTACATACTGATCTAAATACTTTCTAATTTCTTTAGGTTTAGGTAATGTGCCCATGTCAATTTGGACATCCTCTTCTCTTTCGTCTACTATGATTTCAGAACAAAGCTCGATGCACTCATCACAAATATATACACCTGGACCTGCAATAAGTCTTCTTACTTGCTCTTCACTTTTTCCACAAAAAGAACATTTAAATTTTTTCTTTTCTTCATTTCTTGGCATGTTGACACCCCTTTAAAGCTATTTCTTTTTAACAATTACTTCATCTACTAATCCATATTCCTTAGCTTCATCCGCGGACATAAAATAATCTCTTTCAACATCTTGTTTTATTTTATCTAAAGGCTTGCCTGTTCTTTCACTTAATATTTCATTAAGAGTTTCTTTTATCTTTAATATTCTTTTAGCATGAATATCAATGTCAGTTGCTTGACCTTTAAATCCACCTAACGGCTGATGTATCATTATCTCACTGTTAGGAAGCGCATATCTTTTTCCCTTTTGTCCTGCTGCAAGTAAAAAAGCTCCCATAGATGCAGCCATTCCTACACAAATCGTAGAAACCTCCGGCTTTATATAGTTCATCGTATCATAAATTGCCATTCCAGAAGTTATTGAACCACCAGGGCTATTTATATATAGATATATATCCTTATCTGGATCCTCTGACTCTAAAAATAAAAGTTGTGCTACAATTAAACTAGCAGTAACATCATTTACTTCATCAGATAAAAAAATAATTCTTTCTTTTAATAATCTAGAATATATATCATAGGATCGCTCGCCCTTACCAGTTTGCTCTACAACCATTGGTATATAACTCATAATTACAACCTCCTTACTATTGTAAATATATTAGAATATTTACTATTATATCCTCATTAAAATTATTTTAACCTATTTTATTTAAAATAATTGCCAGTATATACTGGCAATTATTAATTAACTTAAATAGTTTTGCTATTTTCCATTATCATGTTCTTAATTTTTTCATTTACTATTTGAGTTCCAAGGTATTCTCTTTGAACTTGAACTAATCTATCAACAGTTTCTTCCAATTTCTCAGCTTCACCATACTTGCTAGCAATCTCTGTAGCTTTTTCTCTTATCTCATCTTCTGATGCTTCAATTTTCTCAGCTTTAGCAATTTCACTTAATACTAATTCGTTTTTAACATTTTTAGTTGCTATATCTTTCATTTGTTCTCTAAAGTCAGCTTCTGAAGTATTTGTAAACTTGAAGTAACTTTCTATATCTAAACCTTGATACTTTAATCTATTTTCTAAATCTTGTAGCATTCCATCTAATTCTCTATTTACCATAGCATCTGGAATTTCCACATTAGCATTAGCTACTACAGTTTCTATAACAGCCATTTCATAGTCATTAATTGCTTTTAAATCGTTAGCTTTTACTAATTCTTCTCTTATATTATTTCTAAGTTCCTCTAAAGTTTCAAATTCAGAAACCTCGCTAGCGAATTCATCAGTTATCTCTGGTAATTCTTTTTTCTTAACAGATTTAACTGTTACCTCAAATTTAGCTGGTTTTCCATTTAAATCTTCTTTTCCATATTGTTCTGGGAAATTAACATTTACGTCTTTAGACTCTCCCGCTGTTAATCCAACTAATTGATCTTCAAAGTTATCAATAAAGCTACCTGAACCTATTTCTAATTCGTAATCTTTAGCTTCTCCGCCTTCAAAAGCAACTTCATCTACATAACCTTTGAAGTCTATAACAGCTATATCACCTTTTTCAACAGCTCCCTCTTTAACTTCTACTCTTGTATTTTGAGCTTGTAATTCTTTTAATTTATTTTCTACATCCTCATCTGTAACTTCTACTACTTCTTTCTTTGCTTCTATTCCCTTGTAAGCACCTAATTCAACTTCTGGTACTACTGGTACTGACGCAGTATATATAAATTCCTTACCTTCACCAATTTGAACAATATCAATTGATGGATAATCTACTGGATTTATATTATTTTCTGCTAATACTTCTGGATAAGTAGTTTCATATATGTAGTTTATAGCATCTTCATATAATGCACCTTCACCATAGTATTGTTTAATTATATTCATTGGAGCCTTACCTTTTCTAAATCCAGGCACATTGAATTTTTTCGCATTTTTTGCATAAGATTTTTTAACAGCTTCTGCAAATTTATCTGCTCCTATTGTTACTTCAAATTTAACAACGTTTTTTTCTAGCTTCTCCATTTTAACGTTCATTATTTCTTCCTCCTAATATTCCCAACTCTGTATTTCTTAAAATTATAACATAAATTTAGTAAAGTAAATAGTACATTTCATTATTTAACTGTTAGTCAGATACATCATCATTCTCTAAATTTATGATAATAAATTAAATATTACCTAATAAATTATACAATAATACTATTATTATGTACAATACTTTTTCCCATGATATATTTATTCAACTATTTTACCATCTTTATCCACAACTATTTCCTTATTATCTAAAGATATAGTAAGACCCTTATCTGTTATTTGTCCCACTTCAAAAGTTTTTCCTTTTACATTATAAAATCCCCTATGGGTATTACTCTCCATATTATATATCCACAAATACTTATCATCACTGTTATTTATCCAAGGCAAGCTACTAGAATATGCAATATGTGTATTGTCAATAAATTGTGCACTTTCAACCCATTTATAAGAAGGATTATATTTTAATACGTTTTCCTTGTTAAATACTTCATTAGTAGTTGATACGTACTGTTCATTGGTAATGTTTATTAGTTTCTCGTTACTATTTAAAATATACATATCTTGAGCTTCTTTGTCTAAAATTAAAATCATTTCTTGTGATGGAGCTATACTACATTTAACTTGTGAATCTGAATCAATTGTGTTGATTTTCTTAACTTGATCTTTTTCTTCATAATTAATAGTAACTTTTTTTCCTGATTTAAGAACTACATCTGAATAGGTTTTAGTAGACTTTTCCTCTACAACGCTTTCCTCTTCAGAATTTTCTTCAGTTTTATTCTTATTTTCTTCTGATTTATGGTTATTGTCCTCTGTACTTTCTTTAATAAAAAAGTTTTTTATAGCCACTATTCCTTCTCTATTAGTAAAAACTAATCCAGTTATCCCAATAACCATTATTATAATCAAAAATATAATCATATATTTTATACGCCTCAGCTTTAACTGTCTGCGATAATCCTTACTAAACATACTTGGCTTTTTCCTCACAGCTTTTACCTCCATAGTTAACTTTATTATTTCACTATACATTTTGATTAATAATTATATTGTCATAACTTATTATAACTCAACTTATTATAAATTAACATTTTTTTATACCAAATCAATTTAAATTTACAATTAATTTATTTAATTATATTAACCATCTTTATTTTTTGTTTTATGTTTCCATTTATCATTGCTGTATTACTTTAATATATGAAATTGTATTTTACAACAAATTAACTTCTCTCTGTTTCAAAATTTCATTTAAACTGTTATATTCATCTTCAAATTAACCTTTAATGAAAATTGTTAAATGTCTCCTTGCAATTATCTTTTTTACTAAATTTCGCAAATTTAATCCTTTACTTGTTTGAATTTTTCAAATTTTTAATCTTTTATCTCCATAAAAAAAACTGTTGTTTTTCATCTGTTATAGTTGTACAATTATAACAGATGGAGATAAAATTAAATTTAAATTCAAATTATTAATTAATAATTTTAGTACATAAAACAAATAAACTACATCTGTTTTATACTTTAATTTTATTAAAAATTATTTTTTAGGAGGATTATATATGTTTACTCAATGGAATGGCTTTAATGGTAAAACTTGGAAAAGAGAAGTTAATGTAAGAGACTTCATTCAAACTAACTATACTCCATATGAAGGTGATGCATCATTTTTAACAGGTGCTACAGAAGCTACAAACAAATTGTGGAATGAAGTAAGCGAATTATTTAAAAAAGAAATAGAAAACGGTGGCGTTTTAGATGTTGATACTAAAACTATATCTAAAATAGATGCATATAACCCAGGGTATATAGATAAGAATCTTGAAAAAATTGTTGGTGTTCAAACTGACGCTCCACTTAAAAGAGCTGTTATGCCTCAAGGTGGAATAAGAATGGCTGAAACCGCAGCTAAATCTTATGGATACGAAATCGATCCTTTGATTTCTGAAATATTCTCAAAACATCGTAAAACTCATAATCAAGGAGTTTTTGATGCTTATACAGATGAAATGAAATTAGCTAGAAAGTATGGTATAGTAACAGGTTTACCAGATGCTTATGGAAGAGGTAGAATCATAGGTGACTATAGAAGAGTTGCTTTATATGGTATAGATATATTAATAGAAGATAAAATTCAACAAAAGAAAAGCTTAGAAGTTAGCACTATAGATGCTGATGTTATTCAATTAAGAGAAGAATTATCCGATCAGATAGTGGCTCTTAACGAGTTAAAAACAATGGCAGCTAGTTATGGATTTGACATATCAGTTCCTGCTAAAAATGCTCAAGAAGCTATTCAATGGTTATATTTTGGATATCTTGGTGCAATAAAACAACAAAATGGTGCTGCTATGTCTCTTGGTAGAACTTCTACTTTCATTGATATATATATTCAAAGAGATATAGATAATGGCATTCTTACTGAAGAAGATGCTCAAGAAATGGTAGATCACTTTGTAATGAAGTTAAGATTAGTAAAGTTTTTAAGAACTTCTGATTATAACAACCTATTCTCCGGAGATCCAACTTGGGTTACTGAAGTAATAGGTGGTATGGGATTAGATGGAAGAACATTAGTAACTAAAAACTCTTTCAGAATGCTTAATACATTATATACATTAGGAGCATCACCTGAACCAAACTTAACTGTACTGTGGTCAACAAGATTACCTCAAGGATTTAAAGATTTCTGTTCAAAAGTATCTATTGATACAAGCTCTGTTCAGTATGAAAATGACGATTTAATGACAACTTATTGGGGCGATGACTACGCTATAGCTTGTTGTGTATCAGCTATGAAAGTTGGTAAACAAATGCAATTCTTTGGAGCTAGAGTAAACTTAGCTAAGACTTTACTATACACTATAAATGGTGGTGTAGATGAAAAATCTGGAGTACAAGTTGCTCCTAAGATGGAAAAAATCACTTCTGAATACTTAAGCTATGATGAAGTTATAGAAAAATTCGATGTTATGGTAGAATGGTTAGCTAAACTTTATGTTAACACATTGAATGTTATTCACTATATGCATGATAAATACTCTTATGAATCTTTACAAATGGCTTTACATGATAGAGATGTATTTAGAACAATGGCATGTGGTATAGCTGGACTTTCAGTATGTGCAGACTCTTTATCTGCAATTAAATATGCTAAAGTTAAGCCTATTAGAAATGAACAAGGAATAGCAGTAGACTTTGAAATCCAAGGTGACTTCCCTAAATACGGAAATGATGATGATAGAGTTGATGATATAGCAGTATACTTAGTTGAAACTATGATGAATAAGATTAAAAAGAACAAAACATACAGAAATGCATACCACACTCAATCAGTACTTACTATAACTTCAAACGTAGTTTATGGTAAAAAAACCGGTTCAACACCTTGCGGACGAAAAGCTGGTGAGCCATTTGCTCCTGGTGCTAATCCTATGCACGGAAGAGATAGTAGCGGTTCTTTAGCATCTCTAAACTCTGTAGCTAAATTACCATATGAATATTCTCAAGATGGTATTTCTAATACTTTCTCAATTATTCCAGATGCTTTAGGAAAATGCTCTGAAAACAGAATATCAAACTTAAGTAACTTATTAGATGGATATTTTGTACAAAATGCTCATCACTTAAATGTAAATGTATTTAATAGAGAAACTTTATTAGATGCTATGGATCATCCAGAAAAATATCCTCAGTTGACTGTAAGAGTTTCTGGATATGCTGTTAACTTTATTAAACTAACAAGAGAGCAACAATTAGATGTTGTTAACAGAACTTTCCATGCATCAATGTAATTTGAATAAAAAGAATTAATTATAACAACATAGTAGAGATGTCTTAGTTAGATATCTCTACTATATTTAGTATTTTGAAAGGAACTTAAATTAATTTTATAGAGAAATTATTCAATTTATTTTTTGTATAAAGTTAATTATGTTATTTAGTTTAAATTGCAAGGAGGCTTTATAATGAAAACTGGTAGAATTCACTCAATAGAAAGCATGGGCTTAGTTGATGGTCCTGGTATAAGAACTGTAGTATTTTTTCAAGGATGCAAATTAAGGTGTGCTTATTGCCACAATCCAGATACTTGGAACTTAAAAGATGGTAAGGAAGTCACTTCCGATGAAATTATAAATAAAATTATAAGATTTAAACCCTATTTTCAACCTTCTGGAGGTGGTGTAACATTCTCTGGTGGAGACCCTCTTGTTCAACCTGGATTTTTATTAGAATTATTAAAAAAATGCAAAGAACTAGGTATTCATACAGCTATTGATACTGCTGGCTATGGACACGGTGACTATGATGAAATATTAAAGTATACTGATCTAGTTTTATTAGATGTAAAACATATTAATAGTGATGGATATGTAACTCTTACTGGTAGGGATACACGAGATGTTAACTTATTCTTGTCAGCTCTTAGAAAATCTAAAGCTCGTGTATGGGTTAGGCATGTGGTAGTTCCTGGTTATACAGATACTTTAGAACATATGGATAAAATAGCTAATATAATAAATGAAGAAATTCCTAATGTAGATAAAATAGAATTATTACCTTATCATCTTTTAGGTGTAAATAAGTATGAGAGTTTAGGTATAGACTATAGGCTAGATGGTGTAGATCAAATGGATAAAGAAACTTGTAGTCAACTTCAAGATTATTTAATTTCTAAAGTTCAACAGAGTGAAAAGAGTAAAATTTCTTAACCTGTTAATTCTTTTACATTTTTTTCCACATAATCCCCAGATTTATCCACAGGTTAGTAATAAACTATAATTTAAATCATATACTTATAAGTTATACAATTCTATTTACTAACCATCTCTTTTATGAGATAATTACTAATACATTATAATATATATAATATTCAAAAAATATATTTATATAAATTTTATTCAAGGGGGAAATAGTATGAGAAATAATGCTATAGAATTTGAAAAATATATAGAAGAACATAGACTTCCATTAAACAAAGGACTCAATGTAGATGAATTTACCATCTTTTCATTTCCTGAAAAGATCACTATAAACGGAGTTACTAAGCCAGTTCTGGGAGGTGGCCAAGATAGAAGAGCTGTTATATCATTAAGAGATGATGATACATTAGCTGACATCTTCTGCTTTAATATAGCCTCTATATCTAAAGCTCAAGATAAATATAAGTTATATGCTTTATTCAATGAATTAAACTCTACATATAAATATGTATCCTTTTATGAGGATAATGAAATTATAAGTGCAAAAGTATCTCTACCATTTAATGATAACTTTGATGCAGATTTAGTTTTCCAAACGCTTTCTATAATATTTAGAGCTGTAGATGAAGAATATCCTAAAATTCTTTCTACCTTGCACAACTAAATAAACTAGAAAACTAACATGCTAGTTTTAATTTTCTAGCATGTATTTTTTTAATCCTTTATCTTATTACATATAATGGCATTAACTCAATTAAAGTTTAGTAAATCTCAAAGTCTTTACTATTCTAAAATTTAAATTAAAGGAGGAAAAAATGAATAAAAATAAAAACTTTACTAAAATAATACAAATTCTTCTAATAGTAAATTTAATTCTATTGGCTATAGGACTCTTCAGTAAAATGAATTTTGTACTATCTCCTATAACTACAATTCTTAATGCCATGTTTATACCTATAGTTTTAGCAATTTTTCTTTACTATTTAGTGAGACCTGTGAAAAGATTTCTTCAAAATAGAAAACTATCAAGTGGAATAGCTACAGCCCTTTCAATACTATTGATAATAGTATTACTTGTATATATGCTTATATATTCTTCATCAATAATAGCTACTCAAGGTGAAAGTTTAACTATAGCTATTATCGAATCCGTGCAGACCTTAGCGGATAAATATAGCTACTTATTTCCACAAATTAATGAATTTTTAAATATTGGTGAATTACTTCAAAAAGCTGCTAACTATTTAGTAAATTCATTTACAGACATAAGCAAAAACATATATGTATTTGCTAGCTCTATAGGTAATTTTGTAGCTCAGATGATTTTAATACCAATAATAATGTTTTATATACTTAAAGATGACAAAAAAATATATAATGCTTTTACTTCCTTTCTTCCAAGAAAATTTAAAAGTATTATATTGAAAATACTCCATGAAATTGATACAGTATTAAAACAATACATTACTTCACAGATTATGGTTGCTTGTGTCATCGGAGTTCTTATGTTTATAGGTTATGTAATCATCGGAATGCCTAATGCTCTTGTTCTATCTCTATTTTCTCTTATAACTGCCTTTATTCCTTTCTTAGGTGTAATACTTGGAATTATTCCAGCCATCCTTATATCCTTAAGTATGGGCTTTGGTATGGTGATTAAAATAATAATTCTTACAGTTATTGTTCAGCAGTTAGAAGGTAATGTTATAACCCCTAATATCACGGGTAACCAACTGAATATGCATCCACTGACAACTATTTTAGTAGTTACCTTAAGTGTATACTTTGGAGGTTTCTTCGCAGCCTTCCTTGCAGTTCCTATATATAACATTGTTAAAATTCTCGTTAAGAATTTATATTGTTATTTGATAAATAAGCATAATACGGAAATTACAGTTGAAAAATAACTTTCAATAAAAAAAATAAGCACTATTGATTTATTAACTCATCAGTGCTTATTTTTTTATTTTTTTACTCTACCATTTCCTCTAATATGATTAATTCTGAGTAAACTTCATCATTAATCATAAATTAAGAATAAAATAAAAGATATCAACGATTTCATCTATTGAAATCATCGACATCACTACATTCATGGTACACCCAACAGGATTTGAACCTGCCACCGATGGATTCGAAGTCCAGCGCTCTATCCAGCTGAGCTATGGGTGCAAAAATAAAATATGAATTCCTTATAAAATCCCTCTCAAAAAACAAAAAAATGGAGCGGGTGAAGGGAATCGAACCCTCGTAACTAGCTTGGAAGGCTAGCACTCTACCATTGAGTTACACCCGCACATATTTAATTTAAATTGGTCGGGGTGACAGGGATTGAACCTGCGACCTCATGGTCCCAAACCACGCGCGCTCCCATCTGCGCCACACCCCGATATATGGTGCGTCTTAAGGGATTCGAACCCCTGGCCCACGCCTTAGAAGGGCGTTGCTCTATCCAGCTGAGCTAAAGACGCATATTTTGGAGCGGGTGAAGGGAATCGAACCCTCGTAACTAGCTTGGAAGGCTAGCACTCTACCATTGAGTTACACCCGCATTTGGAGCGGAAGACGAGATTCGAACTCGCGACGTTCACCTTGGCAAGGTGACGCTCTACCACTGAGCCACTCCCGCATTTTTTATTTTTATGATTGGTGCAGGTGAAGGGAGTCGAACCCCCACGCCTAAGGCGCTAGATCCTAAGTCTAGTGCGTCTGCCAATTCCGCCACACCTGCATATTTCATTTTTGGTGGCTCACCGGGGGATCGAACCCCGGACACCATGATTAAAAGTCATGTGCTCTACCGACTGAGCTAGTGAACCATCTGGCTGGGATAGCAGGATTTGAACCTACGAATGCCAGAGTCAAAGTCTGGTGCCTTACCGCTTGGCGATATCCCAAAATTTAATGGGGTGAACGATGGGACTCGAACCCACGACAACCAGAACCACAATCTGGTGCTCTACCAACTGAACTACATTCACCATATATGGTGCGTCTTAAGGGATTCGAACCCCTGGCCCACGCCTTAGAAGGGCGTTGCTCTATCCAGCTGAGCTAAAAACGCATATTTTGGAGCGGGTGAAGGGAATCGAACCCTCGTAACTAGCTTGGAAGGCTAGCACTCTACCATTGAGTTACACCCGCATATATTTAATTTAAAATGGTCGGGGTGACAGGGATTGAACCTGCGACCTCATGGTCCCAAACCACGCGCGCTCCCATCTGCGCCACACCCCGATATATCTTAATCAGTGCCGTTTGATTAATAACCTTAACGACAAAATTTATTATACAGACTTCCCTTTAATTAGTCAACACCTTTTTTGAAGTTTTTAATTAAATTTTGACAGTTTTTATTGTAAATTCTCTTCAAGTCCTTATTTTACCTTCTTTTCTCTTATATACCTTAGGAATACTAACGTCTTATATTGCTACTACTAAATTCTCTGCCTATATTAAAATAAACTTAAATACAACTAGCAAATTATGTAACTTAATACTCTACACAAGGAAGAAATTTAAATAGTTCCCTATGTAAAAAAATATATTTATACATGGAACTATTTAAATATATAACAAGTTAAATTATTATATGGAAACTATAAATATTTTTTCATCTCTTCTGTTAACTTAGATAATGCATTTCCTCTATGACTTATAGCATTTTTCACTTTAGAAGGTACATCATTAAATGTAGCCTTTAGTTCTGGTACATAGAATAAAGGATCATATCCAAATCCTTCACACTCTTTGTATTCCTCTAATATTAAACCTTCTACTTCACCTTGAACTTTGATAATATCTTTATCATTAACTATTAAAACCATAGCACATATAAATTTTGCTTTTCGTTCATTAAAAGGAACACCTTCTAACTCTCTTATTAACTTTTTATTATTTTCTACTGAATTTCCATGTTCACCACTATATCTAGCAGAATATATTCCAGGAGCTCCATTTAATACTTCTACTGATAATCCTGAATCATCAGATAAAACAAGTACATCTTTACAAATTTCATGAATTGCCTTAGCCTTTATGTATGCATTTTCCATAAATGTAGTGCCTGTTTCTTCTACATCTATATTTATATCAGCTTCTTTTAAAGATACTACATCTAAATCAAACTCTTTAAGAATCTCCTTTATTTCTACAATTTTATGATGATTATTACTAGCAACTATTACTCTTTTCATTACAAATTCTCCTTCTTAAATGTCTAATGTATGTTAAATAACTCATCTGCTTCTGGCGGAGTTACTTCATTGATTTCTTTATCATCTATTACTATACCTTTACTCTTAGTTATTTCTCCTATTTCAGTAGCCTTAATTCCATTATCGCCAAAAGATTTTAACAACTTTTCTGGATTATCAGTAGTTATAAGCATACTACCTGATGATATTAGTCTTAATGGATCTATATTAAATTCTTTACATACTTTCCTTGTAATTTCTGTAATTGGCATCTTAGATTTATTAACCTTAAATCCTACATTACTTGCATTAGCGACTTCCCACAATGCTCCTAAAACTCCGCCTTCTGTTATATCATGCATAGATGTTGCTTTAGCTATTCCACCTATTTTTCCTTCTTTCACTACACTTATGCTCTCCACATAACCTCTTGCTTCTTCAATCTCTTCATCTGTTAATATACTCCTGCATCTCTCTTCATAATCATTAACCAATATTGAAGTTCCTTCAAGACATAGTTGTTTAGTAACTATTATGCTATCCCCTACTTTTGCTCCTGATGTGCTAATAGCACTATTAACATTACTTTTTCCAATAGCCGTACACGAAACCACTATCTTATTAACAGCTTCCGTTATTTCAGTATGTCCACCTATAATTTGAACATTTACTTTACATGCTTCTTCATGAATTTCTTTCATAAGATCATGTAATTCTTGTATAGTAGTCTTTGGCGGTGCTAGTATGGTAACCAAGATTCCTAATGGTTCGACTCCACAAGAAGCTATATCATTACAGTTAATGTTAACTGCAATTTTACCTATGTTTTCATCTGCACCAGTTACAGGATCCGTAGAAATTACGCATTGATTACTACCAAAATTTATAATGGCACAATCTTCTCCTATGCCGTTAGATACTTCTACTTCCTTCCTCTCTTTCCCTTTATGGTTATCTATTATGTACTTTAGTTCATTCCAATTTAATTTTCCTACCCTCATATAAATTCTCCTAACCTAAAAAAACTATTGTGTTTTTAGCACATTTTCACTTCTCATATCATATTATTAAATATAACTAATATTCTGGTGGTGTTATTTTGAGATATATAGGACCTTTTTTAAGAATTAACATACTAAACAATGACAATATAAAAAGTCAATTGTTTCATTTTTCTAAAGAGTCCCTTAGACATATAGTTCTACACTCTGGATGTGGAATTATATCTAGAAATGCGAACTTAAAAATTAAACCTTTACCTAATGATGATGATATCACAAATAGCGTTATTTCTCCACTATTATGTGTATATAGAAAAGCCGACGGAAAACTTTTGAAAGAAAAAGATAAATTACTTTGGAATCACCGCAAGTTTAAAAGAGAAATAAACATATGTGCTAATGGGTATATGACCCTTGGTTTGCTGTACTTATCTGACTATTATAGAAAATTTAAAGATGTTGATGAGGATAAATATAAACTTAGCAAATACTATGTTGACCTATCCATTGAGCAATTAGAATTTTTTGCTCTTTATTGCCGTAATAGTGAGGGGGTATTTGTTGATAAATATGATTCTACAGATCCTCTTCAAAAAGAATATTTTCTTACAGACAAGAATATGAAGTTTAAATTTTCTACACAAGCTCTTCTTATGGCAGCATATTATAAATGTGCTACACTTTCAGAAGACAATAATGAAAACTTTAAATCCTTTGCTCTAGATATAATGAATCTATTCTCAAGTCTAAAACAAGAAATATATAATACTTCTCACGATGAGTTAGTTAAAATATGTTTAGCCTTCAATATTCTTTATGAATGTTCAAAACTAGAGAAAGCTAAGGAATTACTAGTGGATTTTTCTGAATTAATGATTGAAAACATCAATCATATGCCACCTTCTGTAATTAGAGATAATATAGATATCTCTTGTTTATGCTATATAAACTCTATATTAACTTATAAAAATACCAATTTATCACATTTTAAAGATGCAGCCTTTAAAATCTTTAATAACCTAGAAAAATTATATAATAATGATGATGGTATCTTTATAAAAGACATTTCTGAAAAAGAAAACAAATTTTCTTCAGATGAAATAATTCTATATCTTTATGTCTTTATGATTCAAGAGTCTTTATTAAGTGACAATGAAAAAACAGAGCTCGCTTCTAAAATTCATGGTCTTTATAAAAAACAGGTAGTAAGCTCCGGAATTATACTTAGGTGGCCGGAAGCTCCTAGTCTTGATAATCCTGAAAGATATAGGAATTTTTCTTGTAAGGCAGAAGACCTATTAGATGATAATTATTTCAGATTTTCTTCTTATGTAAATAATGATACTAATGATTTAGCACCTATTTTTGTTAAAAATATTTCTTTAAATAGAAAGAAAGAAAGTTATAAACATTATAAACATAGTTTTGATTCTTGTAAAAACATGTTTAACTTTTTTACAATTATTTATTTAAATACAATTTTAGATTTCTAATAAAGGGGCTGTCGCACTAAGAAATAGTGCACAGCTCTTTTTCATTGCAAACAAAATAAGTCCCTTACTTTGAGAGATAAGAGACTTATGGTAAAATATTAGTA
>NZ_DJBA01000070.1:0-19412 GCF_002435615.1 Clostridium sp. UBA5988
GCTTTTAGCGATTTAGTTCTATCAACATAAGACGTACTTACCGTATTGATAGACAAATTTTGGTTTTGTAAGTACATCTTATACATAGCCCTTATTTCATCAAAAGAAAAATTTTTTATACTATCAATATGCACAGCGTAACCATTTCAAAATAATTTTCATCCTTAAACTAATAAGTAAACTTACATTTATCACACTTAATTATCGTTATATCCACTTTTAATTGTATTAAGGCAATGCTTCAAATACTGCTCTCTTTCTACTATATTTGCTGGATCGTATGACAATCCAAAATATTCTAGTAGAGTAAAAGTGAAATGTTCCTCAAAGTACTCGGAGCCTTTTTCATTATAAAGAGCTATTAATTTCTTATTTCCACCATGTTTTGAATCTAGATAATTTCCCCAACGACCAGCAACGCCCTCGCCTCCAGTAGCAGAACCTATATAAAGTTTTCCTGTCTTTAGCAAAACAAATTGTTAATAATTTGTTTACATCCCCTGGGAGTGCTTGCATGGAACATGCTTGCTAACTCTTTTTTGTCCAAATAATATTATTCATATTTTCTTTTCTAACTTGTCCACCAGAAGAGATAGTCTCATCATGCCTAAGCATTTCTACTAATAAATCGTATGCCTCCTCTTCACTTATATCTAAATGTTCCGCTACTCTATTTGTATTCACAACCATTGATATATTTATAAACTTAAGTGCTTTTTCTTTCAAATCTTCTTCTGGTTTATCATTAAAATTACCACCATCAATAACAATGTTGCCATCTTCATCTATCAAGCTAGAAAGAGCCTTAAGCTTTTCTGAGTATTCTAGTTTAAATTCTTTAACCTCATTATATAATTCCGAATTTGCTTCTCCAATATCACGCTTATTCTTATCTAAGTTTGCCTGTAAATATATTGCAGCAATAGGAATTAAAATACCAACTAATGCTCCTGCCCACTGTCCAGTAGCACCAACTGCATCCCAACATGTTTCAAGATTTGGTGCATATGTTATCCGAAAGCCAAGGAAATATAACACACATGTTGATAGTAATTCTATTAAAATAATCCAAAATAATGCTGATTTAATTAATTTCTTTAACATATTCATTTCACCATCACTAACACATTGTTTTAATCTCCTATAAATACATACTATATTTATAGGAGATGATTTCCCATTCTTATAGCTCCATATCATTAAGAACATCTTTAAGCTTCTTCAATTCTTCAACTGATAAAGTAATACCTTTCCCCATCTTCTTATGTTCTGAGTCCCAATCTCTAATATCATACTTTGGCTCTTTATCGTTCCAAGAGATTAGATTTAATTCTTTCTTCCAGCCTTTAGCTGATTCTGAAAGAACTCCTGTATTTTCTTTTATTACATATTTTATATCCGCTGCCATTATCTTTATTCTCCGCACACTTCAGCAATTTTATCTTTGATTTTTCGCTCAAATATCTCAATTAATTTCTTATTTTGATTAACGATAGATATTTCTTCATTTATACCAGAAACAATTTCTTCTTGCTCTGGAAGGGATGGAAGCGGTATGAAGAAACTTTCCAAATCACTTTTGCTGATATTTCCTTGTCTCACTCCACTTGCATTTTTAAATACTTGTTTTCTAAAAATATCCATTTGTAAAATGAAATACAAAAATTCTCTACATATGTTTGTACTGTTTATTTCAAGTTTTCCAACTCGCTGATTTAGAAATAATTTTTTGTCTACATTTACCATGCATGCATTTCCAAAATCTTCTTTACCTTGAGTACCAGTCATAGATATAAGAATATCGCCAAGGTTTAATAAATATTTTTCAAATTCTTTTTGTGAACTTTCAGGGTAATAAGAAATATTTTTATCTAGCTCTAGTCGTCCTCTTTGAACATTACCCATTTTTACAATTTGGATTCCATAATCACAATATAATTGACTTTTAAACGCATATCCATTTAGAACCGAGCAAACATCTCCTAACTTTACAATTTCCCAACTTGGGTCTATTTTTATTGTAGGTTGATAATTATCTACAACCCCCTTTGCTCCATCAATTATCTTCTGACAACTCTCAATCTCCTCCACAATCTGTTCTTGAACTGAAAGTGGTGGAAGAGGAATACGTATTCGCTTTAATGTATCCACTGATGCCACATTCTGTATTGCTGCACCAACTTGATTCGTAAAGTATTTATTCTGTATTATTGGACTTTGTAAATATCTTTTAACATATTCACCTAATATAACATTTGATGGAGTTAGCTTTAATAAAGCTTGATTTATAATACCTTTTTTATGTTGCTCAGGAACAATTGATACCTTTCCCATTGTCCCTGAGCAACTTATCAATATATCTCCAGTTTGAACTTCAAATCGTTTCATTTCTTGAAATTTATTTTCATCTATAAAGTATCTTCCAAATGAATAATCATCATTTATAGCATGATATTGTTCATAAACTAAATACCCTTCTTCTACAAATATTTCCTTTTTTAAGCTACCTCCAAATGGTCCCCTTATAAATTTACATACCTCTTGTAGTTCTACCATTGGATACTTTGCATTAAGATAAACTTCTTTCTCCCTATACCTTTCTCCAACCAGTATATAATCTTTTGCCTTTATATCACATTTACTCGCTAATACTGCAAACTCATAATCTTCTTCATTAGATTTAATTGTTTCACCCATATATATATTCTTCTTATAATCATTCAAAAAATCTAAAACTTTTGGCACATCACTACCTGTTACTTGTTTTCTTTGTGCTCCTAAATCATAGCCATCATTATCTACTCTTACAAACAAAATATTATCTGTTTTCTTAGCAATTTCTTTATCCATAAGAAGTATGCTAGTTTTAACACCTGAATATGGATTAAATACTCCTGCTGGAAGTGATACCACTGCCCATAGGTAGTTATTTTCAACTAAATTTTTTCTAAGGTTTTTATACGCATTAGCGGTTTGAAATACTATTCCTTCAGGAACTATTACCCCTGCTCTACCATTAATATTTAAATGTTCCATTATATAATCTACAAATAATACCTCAGAGCGTTTAGCTGATATAGAAAACTTATCATGTGGTCTTATTCCACCTTTAGGTGTCATAAATGGAGGATTTGCAAGAATTACATCAAAAGTATCATTCCATCTTATATCGTTAGTTAATGTATCATATTCAAATATCTTAGGATTAGGGAAAAGATGCAGATATAAATTTACAAGTGATAATCTAACCATATCTGGTGAAATATCATAACCAACAATATTTTCTGTAAGTTTTGCCTTCTCATCTGGAGTTAATCCTTTTTCCTCATTTTCTTTCACAATATATTTATATGCAGAAATTAAGAATCCAGCTGTTCCACAAGCAGGGTCGAGTATACTTTCATTCTTCTTTGGCTGTACTACGTCTACAATAAAATCTATAATATGCCTTGGGGTTCTAAATTGACCTGCATCTCCTTGAGAACTCATTATTGACAATAAATATTCAAAAGCATCACCTAAATCTTCACTATGCTCATAACTAAATCCATTTATTTCCTTCATAAAAAGATTAAATGTTTCAGGGTCTCTATATGGAAGAAATACGTTTTTAAATATGTTTCTAAATAATGCTGGAAGATTATTATTTAAGCTTAACTTTTCAAGTGCTTCTGCATATAAATTTAATTTTTCAAATCCACTCTTTTCTTTACTTACTATGTTTGACCATTTATAGTCTTCATATTCTCCTGTGAAAAATTCAGCTTCCCCACCTAAGTCTTCAAACTCTCTATCCATATCATTCATAAACTTATATATTAAAGCTACTGTTATTTGCTCTACTTGTGATTTAGGATCTGGTAGTTTTCCTACCAATATATCTCTCGCATCATCTATTCTTTTTCTTGTTGTACTGTCTAACATAAATTGCCTCCTATCCTATGTTAAAAAAGTATTTATGTTAACATAGTCCTTTATATAATTTGGTATAACTTTAATCCAAGCCTCATCATTTCCATTTTCTTTAATATTTAATTCTTTAATTTCATCAAGAGTAATCTTAGGATTAACCACAAAATCTCTAAACATTTTTTTATCTATTTTATTTCTTATATCTCCATCTGTTATATATGCTTTAAATAGATTCTTCATAGAGACTATATTATTTTCTGGTTTATAAATAGATATAAATTTTTCAAACTCTTCTTCTAACAGTTCATTCTTAGACTTAAAATCAGTTATATCACCAAATATTTTCGCAATAATTTCTCTTAAAGTCAACCTTCTATCTAGATTTAACGCTTTCTGTAATTTGGATAGATTTAAATATTCATTAGGCTTATCAAATATTTCTTTCTTTATGTAGTCTTCTATGACTTCATAGTTCTTCTCTTCATAATTTTTTCTTACAAAATCATCATTTTTCATATCATCTTCAAATTTTTCATAAAGCTTTCTATCAATTTTCATTCCATCAAAACCAACTTGTGTTTCATGTAACATTACTAATGGATCTGGAGAGAAGTTTTCAAATTCTCCTTTATCATAAGTAGTTGTTTCTCCTTCACCTGCTGTTTTTCCTGACCTTTCTTTAGGTAACTGAATAACTTCATCATAATCAAATTTTTCCTCAAAATACTCACAATTTCCAAAGAAATCAAATAATTTAAAGTTTCCTTTTTTCTTTTTATAATCTTCTCCACCTACATCTTTATAACTAAATGTATATGTTCTTGTTCCTCTTCCTTTTATTTGTACAAAATCACTTGGAGAAAATATTGGTCTTAACAAACATATGTTAATTAAGTCCTGACAGTCATAACCTGTAGTCATCATTCCAACAGTTACACATACTCTTGCCTTACTTGTTTTATAACCTTCAAGAAAATTTGAATGTCCTAAAAGTATATTATTTTTAAAATTCTTAGTATACTGTTGTGCCTCTGTTATAACTGAAGTTACCTGTACTGCAAAATCAGAATTATATTTATTCGGAAATATTTTATCTGCATATTCATTTAATATTTGAGTTACTTTTGTTGCATGATTTTGACTTACACAAAATATAATTGTCTTTCCTATTTCCCCACTAATAGGGTCTCTTAGTGCATTTTCCATAAACGTTTTGCAAAATATCGCATTTGTTTCTTCTGAAAAGAAATTTTTTTCAAAATCCTTATGAGAAAATAATTTTTCTACATTATTACCTTCATCATCTATTTCCATAACCGAATAACCTTTATCAGATAATAATTTAGTTGTTATTTCTGTTCTTGCATCTACAACTAGAGGGTTTACTAAATATCCCTCTTTTGCTCCATTAATTAAACTATATCTAAACGTAGGGTCTCCTGACTTACACCCAAAGGTTGTATATGTATCCATAAGTTCTCTTCTTTCAATTTCTCTTGGATCTCTATCATTTATATCCTTAATATTTTTCAGATAATCCTTAGGAGTTGCTGTTAACCCTAATTTATATCCAACAAAATATTCAAAAACAGCCCTGCTATTTCCTCCTAAAGAACGATGAGCTTCGTCCGATATAACTAAATCAAAGTCTGTAGGAGAAAATAGCTTTCTATATTTATTATTAAACATCAAACTTTGAATTGTTGTAACTACAATATCTGCCTTTTTCCAGTCATCTTTGTTTTCCTTATATATTACTGTGGTATAATTATTTTTTAAATAAGCATAGAAATCATCCTTAGCTTGGTTTTCAAGTTCTATTCTATCAACTAAAAATAAAACTCTACTTGCATTTCCAGTCTTTAAAAACAATTTAATAACTGCCGCAGAAGTTAATGTCTTACCAGTACCTGTTGCCATTTCAAATAGAAATCTATCTTTTCCCTTTTTTACAGCTTCCTGTATTGAATTAACAGCTTTAATCTGATATCTTCTTAAAAATCTTAAATTGTTTTTCTTATTAAAGTCATCTCTTATTTCTCCTCCAGTAATCCAATCTGGCTCTTTCATATAATTAGGCATTTCAGTTATAGCTATAAAGTCATCTTCTATAACTTCATTAATTAGAGCTTGTGGATTTGGTTTGTATGATTTAAAGGTTCCTAGCGATTCTAACGTAGGGAACTTTGTAATTATAATAGGATTTCCTTTTTCTAAATCCCAAAAATAATGTAAGTTGCCATTAGATAAAATAATGAATCTTACATTTAAAGATTTTGCATATCTTCTAGCCTGCTCTTTTCCTACTAAAGGATGTAAATCTTCTTTCTTAGCTTCTAAAACACAAATAGGAAATCCCCTATCATCATTAAGTAAAAAATCTACATATCCATTAGTTGTCTTTTCAAAATTTTCTCCAAGATCATTTATGTGGTTACTTTTTATCTTTGTATTAGTTTCTAAACTAATACTAGCTTGTCCGTTTTCATCATCAAAAAATCTCCAACCTGCTTCTTCAAGCAATTTATTTATCTTAATTCTTGCAAATGCTTCCTTTTTCCCCATGTCCATCCCCCCATAATTTTCTACACAATTTTCCATAATATTATTCTATTCTCTAATGGAAAAGAATTCAAGAGGATTTGAGAAAAACAAACAGCACCTGCATTCTGCAAGTGCTATCAAATTATTATAAATTATTAATAAGAGGATAATTTTCATCAATTAATTGTAGTAAATCCTCTGGTAAAGTTTTAACAAATTTATCAGCATCTACACAACTATTAGAAATATTGCTTAATTTAAAAATAATGTCATCTAATATTTTCTTTTCTTCGTTCATTCTATTCCAAATAATTGTCTCTATCTTATTTTTAATCATTCTAATTTCCTTTAAAAACATATCATTATCATAAATATAAATGTACTCATATTTTGATTTTATATCGTCAAAAATTCCACAATCAGCAAACTCTACAATACATCTAATGCCTCCGAAGAATTTTTTAACTCTCACTTCTGAGTATTCTTCATTCGCAATATTTTCCATCAACTCATTAGGCTGTACGCCTTTATTCATCCTTAAATTAACCAGTTCTCTTAATCTATCATTAATTTTTAAGTAATTGTATTCCATTTAATATCCTCCTCAATTCAAGTTTTATAACATCCAAATATTCTTCTGCTTTCATTAAGTCATCAATTTCCATTTCATCTCTTCCAGAAAATTTCACTTTTAGTTTTGTATTTATATATATTACAAGTACACCATCATTTTTAGTATCAGGCTTTGTGTACGAAGGTAAACTTCTCTTAAATTTTGAATATAATTCTGTTCCCTTTTCGTTGATGCCATACTTATTAAGAAGTTCAATAGCTAATAACTCAATCTTTTCTTTGAGTATTTTTTTTATCATTTTCCTTCTCTCTAAAGGTCTTTTTTCATTATATATCTTATTTAGTTCATCTGATTTCTTCCTTGTCTTTTTTTTAATCAAATTATTTATAGCATCTTCAATATCTTCTTCATCCCAGCCTAATTCTTCCAACTCTTTTTTTCTTTTATTTACTTCGTCATTTATTACTAATTTTGCTTTTTCATATTCAACATTAAAGTCTATGATTTCACTATATGAATCTTTAAATTCTAGAATTTCACCCTCAACAATTGTTTTTCCATATAATATTTCCTTTTTTTCATATTCCTCATCTGTAAAATCAATTTCTCTAATTTTTTTATAGTGTTCTACTACTTCTGTTTCTTTTCTAAAATAATCCCATAACTTATCCATTCCTAATTCTTTATGATATATTACTAACGCATTATTATCAATTTCATATGCAGTAATATATTCGTCTGGAATTGTTCTTAAAACTCTTCCTATAATTTGTGCAAACATATTCAAACTTTTATATGGTCTAAATAGCGCCGCTATTGTTAAATACTGATGATCATATCCTTCTCCCATCATTCCAACATTAATTACTACATTACACTTGTTTAATTCAATATCCTTAAATTTTTCATCTTGTACATTCTTAGGCAATTTGCTATGTATTAAAACTACTTCCATTCCCTCTGATTTATATAATTCATATAACCTTTCTGCATGTCGTATACTACAAGCTGAAGCCATTATTTTATGAGGAACACTTGGTGAATGTTTCTTCAATTCACGTAACTCTTCAATACTACTACGTACAACTTCCAAGGAACATTCCTCTGACATTGCAACTGATCGTTGAACCCACTCCTCATCATGTAAATTTTTTGCTTCTTCTATACTAAGTTTTTTACCTTTCTCATCGATAAAATATATTTCTGAAGAACTCAATGTTTTATTTCTTAGCCATTTTACATACCTAGCTTCCATGACTTCTGATAATTTAGTTTCATGTATTAACTTACCAGGAACTTTTAAACCATCCCCTCTGTAAGGCGTCCCTGTTACATGTAATACCTTTGCATCCTTAAAATAATTTAATGCTGCTTGCCATGTATTAGCTGGAGCATGATGTGCTTCATCAACAATTATCATATCAAAAAAATCAGGTTCTACTCTATTTAATAAAGAATTTTGAAAGTTAGGATTTAATTTCTGAACATTCGTATAAACTATATTAGCTGAAAACAATTCAGAATCAAACAACTCATTTTCATATGGTACTAGCACTGGAATGTCATCTATATCAAATATAACATCCATATTAATCCAAAAATTATCCTCTAGAGCTTCCATAGTTTTTGCTATGCTTTTTTTTGTTACCGTTCCAGGAGTGATTATTAATACTCTTCCCTCACACACTCCATAAGGTGCTATTGATATTAATCCACTTTTTCCTGTTCCAGTTGGTAAAACAACCAATGCCGCTTCTTTCGGATTGCTTTTAAAATGAGATAAAACTTTTATGTACGCTTCTATTTGCGGTTTTCTTAACTTTTTATTCCCCTCTATATAACATGGAGTATTAATAAAATACATTTTCCATTCCCCCTATACCCAAAACATAATAATATAATAGCACAATTGTATGTTTTTTGGATATATTTTCAGTAATTTTATTACTTTTCCAATTATAAAGAGCACTCAATTTACATAAAATTGACTGCCCTTTATTATACAAAATTATTATATACTCTATTCTAAACTTTGGTCTTAACTATTATCCTTAACTTTCCTTTCATACTGCTCTCTATTATATAGCAGTACACAGGTCTCAACATGCCTTGAGAGTACAATAATGATGTCGTAATCATCTAGTACCCCCTTGGTGGAAAGGAATATTTCTAAATTTCTACCACTTCCTCCATGGATTTACAAATTTTCTTTATCTAATAATATACTGCTTGCTACATCTAGACAATAATTATCTTGATAATTTGATACTTGATTCTTGCTAATATATTCAATACTTTTCGTATCAAAATTGCAAACAACAAAACCCTCAAATTATTCTCTATTTGAAGGTTTTGTTCATTACAACTTAAAGATGCTATCTTAATGAATAATCTTTTCAGTCCTTCTAATTGGAACATTCACTACAACTGATTTCATAACTGCTACTCATTTGACTCACCTTTACTTAACTTTTCAATAGCTTGCTTTTCTTCTAGCAAGAAAAATATATCTTTACCTTGGTTGAAGCTGGATCATTTTTTTGATGTAGAAGATAAAATTTAGTCTAATAGATTCTCCACCTTCATTAATATCTCCTTTTTTATCAAGCTGTAATATCTCCAGTTGCTATAATCTTTCTTTCAACAATATCAGCATACATTAAATTTTTAAGGTGATAAGAAACCTTTGATTGATACTTATTAATTAACTCCATGTAAATTTTTCAAGTGCAATATGACTACGATACCAATCATCATTTTCTAAAAGCACTTCAGGAGAACCTGCACTTTTAACTCTACCATTTTCTAATATAACCACTGTATCGCTGGAAACCATAGATGATAAACGGTGAGATATGGACAATATTGTATGGACCTTACTTGCCTTTTGAAGTACAGAAACTATTTTTTCTTCCGTTATAGAATCAAGATTGGCTGTTATCTCATCCAGCAGAAGTATAGGAGGATTTGTTACAATAGCTCTGGCTATAGCCAAAAGTTGTTTTTGCCCTTGTGAAAAAAGAGCATCACTGGTTACTTTAGTATCCAGTCCATTTTCCAAGGTTGATACATATTCTGTTAGTCCCACAAAATCCAAAGCCTTCTCTATTTGCTCCTTCGTAATACTTTCATCCTGCAAGCTTATTTGATCTGCTACTGTTCCCTTTATCATATGAAAACTTTGATCAACGTACCCAAATATTCTGCGTTTTTCAGAGTTCGGTATGTCATAGACATCAATCCCATTTATTGTGATACTGCCCTTGGTTGGTTTGAGCAGTCCCATAATAAGCTTAAATAATGTAGTTTTTCCAACCCCTGTTCTTCCAACAAATGTAACCTTTTCATTTGGTTTTAAATTAAGTCGAATGTTTTGAAGAACATCTGCACCTTCTTCATATTGAAAGGAAATATCCTTAAATGATAAATTCGCTTCCTCACGGTCTGGAATGATGTCTTCTACCCTTAGCTCATTCTTCTTAGGATTATCTTCAGATTCATTGTAAAAATCATTTACTCTTTTGATACCTGATATGGCCTGCTGAATATTTTGCAGCTCCATTCCCAGATTTTCAATTGGCGCAAACAAATTAGATATCAATTCTATTGATGCTGCAACCATTCCTAATGATATACCCAAATAGTTCAGTTGTTTAGAGGATAGCACTACAATGAAAGCAATGACAACTGCACGAGTAATCTGAATAAATGGAGAATATATAGAATCATAGAAATTCACCTTTTCTACTGTTTTGTAGTTATCAAATAAATACCTCTTATAGTTCTCCTCCATGTATCTTTCCTTACTGAAGGATTTAATCATCTGTATATTTTTTAAGCTTTCTGAAATATGATTATTTACCCTGCCGATGAGTATTCTATTTTCAATCTGCGCCTTAAGCATTCTCTTTTGAAAAAGTCGTGTAATACCATAAATAGCTGGCATCAGTAATAAAGTTACAAATCCAAGCTTGCTGCTAAACATCCAAATTGAAATTATAATACCTATAATTTTAAAGCAGTCAACCATCATTCCGATAATACCATTTGTGAACAGTGAATTGATTGCATCAACATCATTTGTAAACCTTGAAACTACTGTTCCCGAACTATTTGAGGAAAAGAACATTGCATTTATTCTTTCAAGCTTTTCCATCATTTCAATTCTTATTTCCTTCGTAATCTTTTGTCCTAAAACTGTAAGAACAGCTTCTTTGACAAAATCAAATATTCCAATAAACAATAGAACCCCCATATAAACAGTTGCTAGAACAAGTAATTTGTCAGAGCTTTTGGTTACAAGGTTATGGTCAATTATATATTTTAAAATTTGAGGTGGAATTAAACTTGTAACAACAACGCCGATAATAGAAAGTCCTAATAGTACGCTTATACCAATATTGTTTTTAATAACTCTAACCATCGACCTTTTTATTAAACTATTTCCCATCATTGTCTCCCCCCTCTGTACATTGCAAATTAAATATTGTGGTATAAAGTTCTGATTTATTCATAAGTTCATTATGTGTACCATATTCTGCTGTTTTATCACTCTTTAAGAGTATAATCTTATTTATTCTATTAAAAATAGCCAAGCGATGAGAAACTAGAATTATCAGACTGTTTTTATAATTGCTTTTCATATTTTCAATAATTTTTTCTTCTGTCTTCATGTCAACCGCTGAAAAAGGGTCATCCAATATAATAATTCTATTTTTATTAATAAGTGTCCTTGCTAAAGCTATTCTCGCCTGCTGACCACCGCTTAATTTTATTCCGCTATTTCCAACTAAAGTATCCTTACCATTGGGCATTACTGTTAAATCAGTATCAAAACAGACATCCTTTAAAACAGAAGTAATGTCTTTTTTACTACCTAAAGTTATATTGTTGTATATAGTATCAGAAAGCAACTGCGGCTTATGACCTAAATAAGAAATCATCTGGCTTCGCTCATATTCTGAGTAATCCTTAAGCTCCTTGCCATCAATTTTAATGCTTCCTATATAAGGGTATAAGCCTAATAGGGATAGTCCAAGTGTAGATTTACCAGAAGCAATAGAACCTGTTATACCTATAATTTCTCCTGTGTTGCCTTTAAAACTAATATCTTCAATAATATTTTCCTTACCATCTTCGTATGAGAAACTAAGATTTCCTACGGTCAATGTAGTAGCACCCTTATTTATATTAGAAGAATTATCTTTTGTTTTGTATTCTGTAAGATATGGCTTTATACGCTTCCAAGAAACCTGTGATTTTTGTACAGAATTAAATAGCTTTGCTGCTTTACTTGCTTTAACTGCCATGGCAGAAAATATTACAACGTAAGTAGAAAAATTTCCTACAGTCCAGCCGCCATTAATAACTTTTGTTCCTCCCAGATAAATTACCATAATTATTCCAAGCATTGCAATGACGTTATATATTGGTTGCATAGAATTTTCTAATATATTAGCTTTGACAGCCTTGTTTTGTAAATCTAAAAGTTCATCATTATACCTTGCTCTATTTTTAGTTTCCATGCCGGTTACACGATAAAGCATTGAATTTTCAATTGTATTATAGGTAATATCTGCAACCTCACTACTTTTCTTCCGATAATCCCTTGAGTACTTATATATAACACTTTTTAATTTTTCAGCAAGTACCATAGCAATTGGAATAAAAACAATAGAAAATGCAGTTATTTTTATATCGTAAGCAAGCATTGTTATCAGGTAAGATATCATAAGAACACCAGTATCAAATACTTCAGTGGTAAACTTTCGCATTCCTTCCACACATAAATCAACATCAGAAATAACTCTTGTCATGAGGTTGCCCATATTTTCATTATCTAGCTCAGAAGTACTTTTATTCATTATATTGTTGTATATCATAAGTCTCATAGTTGAACTGGTGCTGTTTGCGAAACGTCTAATATAAAAGCGCTTAAAATAGCGTAAAATTTGAATAGCTCCTATAAGAGCAACATAGGTGGCTGAAAGTAATAATACAGAATATAAGTTATCCCCACCAACAATAGAATCTATGAGTTTTCCTTGATATATAGGACCTAGAATGATTGTACTATTACAAGACAATCCGAATATTATAATACATGCAACAACAAATCTTTCTTTTTTCCAATAGTTTATAATCTTATCTGGCTGTTTCATAGGTTTAATCTTTAATTTTGACACAGTAACTCCTCCCTGCTCTAAGCAAGACCTTATTAAGTACAATAGCAAATTTTCCTATACTAATCATCACTTTATAAATCTCATTAATACAGCATATATTATTAATATCCAAATCAATATAATGATTCCGCCTGCTATGTAATTTTTGGGTTTACCCTTCTCGAAAACACTTTCTGCAGCTTCTTTGCAAAGTTCTTTTACACTACTTGGTATAAGTCTTAATGACAGCCAAATAAGTGCAGGAAGCACAATTGCATCATCGATAAATCCAAGTACAGGTATAAAATCCGGTATAATGTCTATAGGACTTAGAGCATATCCAACAGTTATCATAGCTGTTAACTTTGCATACCAAGGAGTCAGTTCATGCTTATATGCAAGATAAAGTAATGCTATATAAGATTTTAATTTTTTAGCCCATTGTTTTATTTTTGTTATCACAACAATCCCTCGTAATCTATTGATTTTCATTTATTTCAAAAACTTTATTACTAAATTCATTTAATAATGATGAACATTCATCAATTCTCTTCAGTATTTCATCTTTCATTGGACATCCGAAATAATCCTTTTTTTCTATCTTCCTTAACCATGTATTAAGTTTATCTATCTCATGTTCATTTTCTTCTACCTCAGCAAAGGTAAAATTCGCTCTTTTAGTTTCCCGCTCAATTTCAGCTTCAAAATCATCACATTTCTCAAACAATTCTTTATAATCCTCTTCCCTTTCCTTATTAAACTGCTCAATTAATTTTTTGTTTTTCGCTTCCTCATCTATTAAAGTAATACAGCTAATACTTTTGCCTCCACTATTATTAATTTGTTCTTCAAGTTTCTTAAACTCCTCTTTGCTCTCTTTAGTTTCAGGCAAGATCCAGATAGATTGCAAAACATTTATTGCTCCAACAGATTTTAATCTTCTCCATACAGCCATTCTATTTTTTTGTGGTTCTCTTGGAATTTGATATATCAAAGTTCTCCAGTTCAATTTGCCACTTCCTTCATTAATAATATATAACGCTGGTTATTTGTAACACTGGTTACATTTTTAAATATATCACTCGTTATATCTACTGTCAAGTGTTTTTACTACTAAATTTTCTCAATTTTACTGCTAAATGTTCTCAATTCTGCTATGATGTTTTCACATATAATGTAATCTGCCAACACTAAAACCCTCAGCTTATCTGAGGATTTTAGTCTTAACAGATTCTCCTTATACTAAGAGCAGTAACTGCTTTATGTATCCTAGCTACTGCTCCTGTTATTTTTAATCATAGTAATCTACCATCTGCTCCATCACTATCCCTGATTCAAACTGTATTTCCAATCTCTCCCCCTTATTCACTTTAATGGTCTTTATTAATCTTCTCACTAAATCCTCATCAAACTCTCTTACCTGTGGTCTTACAGTCTTTAGGGTACTGTCCATTTCTGTTAGTTTCTGTTTATAGTTCTCAGCCTGGTTCTTCTCTTTTACGAGCCTCAATTTTGCCTGTTTAAGCTCATTTATCTGTTCAGATATCCTTTTGTACTCATTATCAAAATCTTCTGCTACAGCTCCTTGTTTTGCGTTCTCTTCGATTAAGGTTAGCATCTCCTTTTGCAAGGATTCGATCTGCTCATCATATTCTGTTGGGATATCTTTAGTAGAGTATCCACCGATAACCCTGATGACATTTTGTCTAAATGCTCCTATAAAATCTCCATTGTTTTCTACTACATTATTAATGGCTGTCATAATGGCATTATGTAGTGGTTCTTCTTTTAAGGTAGGTGAGTGCTTGCAAGATGCCTTTGTGCCATTCTTTAACCTATTTTCACATCTCCATACTGCACTTTTTTGTCCGTATTTTGACCATGTCTGTCTGCGGTATGGATGTCCACACTCGGCACATACTAAGATCTCAGTTAGTGCATATTTGGAGCTGAATTTGCTCTTTTCCTTTTTTAACTTATTTGCCTTTCTTGTAACTGCCGCTTTATTCAGGCTGGCTCTTCTAGCCTTTTCTTCCTGTACTTTATAAAATAATTCCTTTGGTATGATGGCCTCATGGTTATCTTCTATATAATACTGAGGCACGATTCCGTTGTTCTTCACTCGTTTCTTTGTGAGGAAGTCTACGGTATAGGTTTTTTGCATCAAGGCATCTCCCATATACTTTTCATTGACTAACATTTTTTCTATTACACCAGGATGCCATGTTTCCTTTCCTGTGACTGTTTTGATTTTATCTGCCTCTAGAGCTTTTATAATCTCTCCAATACTACTTCCCTCTAAATACATTCTAAAAATTCGTCTCACTATCTCTGCTTGTTCAGGTACTATAACCAGTTCGCCAGTTTCTTTATCTTTGGTGTATCCCATAAATTTCTTGTGATTGACTGATATAATTCCATTTTCATATCTCCTTACAATTCCCCATTTTGTATTTTCACTTAGGTTTCTGCTTTCTTCCTGTGCTTGACTGCTTAAGATAGTAATCAGTAATTCTCCTGTACCTTCTAGGGTATTTACACCCTCCTTTTCAAAAAATATGGCGATATTCTTCTCTTTGAGTTTCCTTATGGTCTGAAGGGAATCTACTGTATTTCTTGCAAACCTACTGACTGATTTTGTTATGACCATGTCTATTTTCCCAGCCATACAGTCATCAATCATAGCATTAAAATCATCACGCTTTTTTGTATTAGTGGCTGACTTTCCATCATCTGCATAAATCCCTGCACTCTTCCAATTAGGATTACTTTTTATCTTGTCTGTGTAGTAGGATATTTGAGCCTCGTAGCTGCCCTCCTGTTGTTCTAAGGTGGTACTAACTCTACAGTAAGCTGCTACTCTTAGGGTTTTTAGCTCCACCCTTACATTCCTGTCATATATGGTTTGTGCCGGTATAAATGCTACATTCTTTTTTGCTACTGCTACTGCCATTGTCATTCATCCTTTCTTATTTTCTCATGTTCTTCCTCCATAGTTATGCCATTGATAAATTCTACTAGGATTCTTCCATCTTTATAAATAACTATCTGCTTTATTATGGTTATAAATATATCTTCCTCAAACTCTATTAGCTGTTTTTTATCAGCCAGTGCTTGTTTTATTTTCTCAGTGTTGTAATCATAATCATCTATTTTAGCTATGCTATAATAAGCATTTGCCCTTTTAAAGATTAGCTCTGATAATTCCTTAGACGAAAAATGCTCTTCATACTCTAGCTCTTTGATTCGTTCTTCCAGCCTTCTAATTTCCAAGGTGATTCTTGGAGGTTCTTTTTTCCTGTCTTTATCTAGCATCCACTTCCTTGATAAGACTTTATTGGTTGCTGATATAAATGCAGTTTCTATATCTTTTTCAGTTAAAAATAAATTTCTGCAGTGTACTCTATTTTGGTAGATGTATCTCTTACACTTCCAGTTGCTCTTCTCAGATGGTCTACCAGCATGTTCAATATATTTGCGATAAACATCACCACATTCTCCACACACTAATTTATTGCTATAAAAACTTTGATTTTTCATGCTATTGGGTTGCAGGGTTCTTCCTAGTTTTTGCTCTTTTTTCTTTCTTCTTTTCTGTACAGATTCAAAGGTTTCCTTATCTATCATCTGAGGATAAAAGTCATCCCCTACGTACTTAATATTTTGAAGTATCTTTCCTACGGAGCCATGATTCCAATTCGGTTTGTTATTGGCATTTAAAAGTCCTGCATTCGTCAGTTCTTTTGCTATGGCATGTAGAGATAATCCTTTATGGTAATCTTCAAATATCTTTTTAATCACTGCTACCTTTTCTTCATCGAATATTATTTTACCATCTGCTATCTTATAGCCCATAGGCATATGTCTTTGCATCATCTACCTCACCTCACTTTCCATAATACTGTCAGTTCTAGGTTGTTTATTAGCTTGAAGGTAATCTCATGATTTTCTCCGATAATGATATTTTCCACCGTATTGAGAAATAGGTTTTCGTCATACTCTTCTATAATCTCTGGATTATACCTTATGATTTCTAGCAGTCTTACTGTTCCTATGATTTCTTTTTCATAACCGTTATCTTCAAGGCATTGATTCCTCATTTTCTTAATGGCTTCAAGTTCTACAGTCAGAGCATTTTGTCTTTCTATAAAAATAGCAGAGTCAATATACCCTTTCGATACGACTCTACTAAGGATATGACTCTGCTCTGTTAATTCCATAATTCTACTATTTAGTTTTTTAATTTTCTCTTCCTGCTCATGATCTGTTCTTAAATTCTTTAATGATTCAAGTAGGGGATAAAGGATATTTGTATGATTGCTTACCAGCTTATTCCACATAGTTAGGAAGGTTTCTTTTATAATATCTTCCCTTACCGCTTTCATACTGCATTTACTTATATCCCTTATATGCTGGACACAGCACCACTGAATTTTTTCATATGGTTTACCGATATAAATCTTTTGTCTCCTAAAGGTGCTACCACATTCCTTGCAGATGATTTTGCTGCTAAATTCATATCTGTTTTGGTATTTTCCACTATCATCTACTCCCATTTGATTTCTTCGATATTCATAAATTTCTCTGACCATCTGCCCTTCTTTTCTTGTAATAATGGGTTCGTGATTGTTTTCAATAAAATACTGAGGCAGTTCCCCTTTATTTGATTTTCTTTCAAAGGGAAGTACCTCAGTTGTATATGTCTTTTGTAATAATAAGTCTCCCTCGTAGATGGAATTTTGTAAGATTTCTTTTACTACACTGTCCTGCCATTCTTCTGCTGAGCGTATGGTTGGGACATTATCGTCATTTAAATACCTTGCTATTACATATGAGCCTTTTCCATTTAGATATTCATGAAAAATCCTACGAACAATCTTTGCTTCATCTTCTTTTATTATGAGATTTCCATCTTCATCCTTGGTATATCCATAAGCAGGATCACTAAGCTTAAATGTTCCATCTTGAAATCTCTTTTTAACTGCCCATTTGTTATTAGTGGAGATGCTTTCTGCCTCTCCTTGTGCAAGGGAGCTTAGTATGGTAATCATCTGCTCACTTTTTTCTGATAGGGTATTAATATGTTCTTTCTCAAAATATACCCCGATACCAAGTGCTTTTAGCTTTCTGATAGCCTCAATACTGTCTACTGTATTTCTAGCAAACCTTGTGACGGATTTTGTAATAATCATATCAATTTTGCCGTCTTCACAGTCTTTCATCATTCGCAAAAATTCATCACGTCTTTTTACTTGTGTTCCACTTTTGGCTTCATCAGCATAAATTCCTGTGTATTCCCAGTCATCCTTTTTTCCGATAAAAGTCTTGTAATATTCTACTTGTGCAGAAAAGGAATTCTGTTGTTCTCTTGAATCAGTACTTACTCTGCAGTAAGCACAAACTCGTTTTTTAGGTTGTAATTCTAAGATAACCTTTTGCATTACAGGCTCTATTTTCCTTACTTTCTTTGCCATAGTCTTCCTCCTTTCTTTTAGAACTTTAGTTCCTGTTAGCAACACACATTATCACAAGAATTAAAATATAGCTAGTGTTATTACACATATACTTTTGAAAGTTCTGGAGAAAAGGTCTGACGGTTTAATTCATCAATTTCTGCATATTCTTCATCCGTTATAATTCCTCTACAAAGTAAGATCTTTAGCAGTTTTAAAGCCATTTTATATTCTACTTCTTTCGCTGTTTGCTCTTTGGTCATCACCATTCCTCCATTCATATAAATTTTATTATTGTTTATGTAAGTATTTTTCATCTGCTTAATATCACAAAAATAGGGACCGCCATTTTAAATAAAAAACTTATAAATAGACTCTCGTCTATTTCAAGCGATCCCCATTGCTTCTAATATTAAGAATTTGTGTTGTACTTAGACACTACTATCCCCAACACACAAAGTCTTGCAAGCAAGACTTATAGGGCGATTACATAAACTGCAATTGGTTTTAACTGCTTTTAACAGTTATTGCATCATAGGACTCTCACCTCCACCGGGATCTCCGCTGGCTGCCCCCATTGCGATGTCTGTGGCTGGGCAGAAGTATCATTATAGGCTGATGAGGTTGTTGCGAACAATCTACCATGGATTGTTTCTTGGAACGGATGGGTATCGCTTTGCACCTTATTTTGCCGACTTTGATAAAAACAGAAATTAAAACATCTGCTCTTACAGGTGGTCTTGGCGGATTAACCCCTTTATTTTG
>NZ_DJBA01000077.1:0-100486 GCF_002435615.1 Clostridium sp. UBA5988
CAAAATAAATTGACGTATAACACCTTAAGGATAAAGTAAGCTTTTCAATTCAAATGAGACCAAGTTTAACAAGCAAGGGCATGGGAAAGGAATTTTTACAAGCTATTTTAGAATTTGCTAAGGAAAGGTACGATTTAAAAAATATAGAGCTTTCAGTTCTTAAATTTAATGAAAGAGCTATAAGATTATATAAAAGTTTAGATTTTAAAGTTATAAATGAATTCATAGGAAAAACAGTTAAGGGAGAAATGGAATTTATAACTATGTCAAAAGAATTATAAACAGAGTTCTTAGTATCAGTACTTTCGATACTTAGAACTCGTTGTCCATTAGGGTAGTCTTATATTTCCTTTGTTGTAGGGGTATCTCTATCTGAATATATTCGTCGTAGAAGATTAACTCTTGCAGGATTAGATTTACAAAGTAGCAATAAAAAAGTTATTGATATTGCTATAAAGTATGGATATAATTCGCCCGATGCATTTACTCGTGCTTTCGTCGGAATGCATGGTGTAACTCCTAAGGTAGCGCGCATTTTAGGAGTAAAACTTAAAGCCTATCCACCCATCACTTTTCATATTTCAATAAAAGGAGTAGTATAAATGGATTCTAAAGAAATATTAATGCTTATAGCTAATATATCTCCCCATGCAAAAGAGTATGTAGAAAAAGCGTTTGAAAATAATCAAGTTGATATAATATATTCTGTATCAACAGAGGAAAATAAGGGAGTATTTATAGCTGTTGACAATAAAGATTGTTGCATTTTTTATGCTTATTTTCTTAATGAAAACAATATAGATCAAATTTTAGATATTATAAAAAATAAGACTAAAGAATATATTTTTAAATTTTACTCAAAAGAAATATGCTTTAACGTGTACGGTAATAATCTAAAAATAATTAATGAAGTGAGAAAATTAGGTTTTAAAGTAGATGTTGAAGGATATCATCTTGAATTCATTGGTAAAGAGTTACCCAAGTTAAATTGTTGTAATTTAATTGATAAAGGATTCAAAAGTGATATGTTAAAAGAATTTATTAACTTATTTGATAGTTCATATTATCAGTTAAATATAGATAATGGTTGGCAGGTAAATACTAATGCCATAAATGAAGAACAATTTTACAAAAAGCTTATTGATTTAGATGAGCATAGCCAAGTACACTCATTCTGGATAAATAATGAGTTGGTAGGTGCATATATTTTCTGCCAAAACTATATAACTGATATTGTAGTTAAACCTACAGTTCAAAATAAAGGATATGGAAGTTATATATTAGCACATTGTATTAGGAATATGAGTATGAATGAATCTATTACAAACATAAGACTTCGAGTAGCTAAATCAAATACTGGTGCTAAAAAGTTATATGAAAGAAATGGTTTTATTGAAATTGCTTATTTTTCAGAACATACATATGAATAAACATGATTAGCTTATTAAATTTAATACCTGAACTATTTGTAGGGATGTTAGTAAGTAAATATAAAAAAAGAGAATAATCAATATTAAATAGTTCATGATATTTTTATGAATGATGCATTTCTAAGATAGTGAAGCAAAGTTAAGGAGAAAATTATGAATGATATAGAACAAGTATTACAGACAGAATATAGTGAAGAATTTGATAAACTAAGAAAAAATAGAATGTTCGTCAGTTATCATAAATACGGTCCTATAAAAAATAACTATGGTGAGGGTTTAATTAATTCAGTTGAAAATCTAGAAATAAGATTAAAAAAGTATAAAGAAACTGGTAATACAGAATTTTTAGTTGATGTTGCAAACTTCGCAATGATCGAATTTATGTATCCTAAACATAGCAATGTTCACTTTGATAGTGAAAACCATGGTACTAGATTAATGGGAATGACTGTTAATGACTTGAAACAGTTATGATACATAATTCAACTAAATAGTTAAGAAACAAAAAATAATGGTTGATAAAATTCTAGTGTAGATAAATGAGTTAGATAAGATATTTGTTTTTTTAGATATAACGGAGGTAAGAATGATAAAGGATATTATCAATGAAACAGGATTTAATATAGAAACAAGTAGGTTACTTCTTGTGCCTATTTCAGAAAAATTCGCATATGATTATTTTACTGAATTTAATGATGAAATAACAAAATACCAGTATCCAGAGCCTTTTAAAAGCCTAGATAGTACAAGAAAATTTATTGATGAGTTTACAGAACTTAAAGAAATGGGAACAAATTTGGTGTGTTGTATTTTAGATAAAGAATATAAATTCATTGGAAGTATAGAGATTCATCTGATAGACACTAAGACTCCTGAAGTGGGTTTATGGATACGAAAGAATGAACAACGTAAGGGGTATGGATATGAAGCTATTACTAGTCTAACTAACTTTTTTCGTGAACATATGGAGTTAGATTATTTTATTTATGAGGCAGATCGTCGTAATCCTAATAGTATTCAGTTGGTTAAAGCTCTAGGTGGAATAGAAGTTGGATTCAATAAAGCAGAAAGTAATTGTGGAAGTACTTTAGAGTTGAACATGTATTATATTAAATAGTAAGGTTATAAAATATCGGATTATTCAGAAATGAGTATACGATATTTTTTTATTCTCTAATTTTACTACATATACAAATATATGGATTATAATATGGTATAATTTTATTAGGATTACTGTTTCTGGAGAATGCTAGGGAGGGAGTTTAATGATACTTTTAAAAGAAGTTACGGAGAAAAATTGTAGATAAGTTAACTCACTAGAAGTAGTAAGTAATTATAATTATTCTATTAAAGAGAAGGGGAAATATGAAAATGGATAGTATTATTTTTGATTTAGATGGAACTATATGGGACTCAACATCTAGTGTTATAGATTCATGGAATAAAACTATAGGTAACTATGATGAGGTGATAAATAAACTTACGCTTGATGATATGAAGGGTGTTATGGGGTTAGTAATAGAGGATGTTGCATTAAAGTTTTTCCCATATTTAGAAGAAGAAAATAGACTTAAAATAGTTAAGCATTGCTGTAAGGATGAATGTATTCATTTAGGCAAACATGGTGCAATTCTATATGATAGGGTAGAGGAAACTTTAAAGGAATTATCTAAAAAATATAAATTATTTATTGTTAGTAACTGTCAATGTGGATATGTAGAAGCCTTTTTTAAATCACATAAGTTAGATAAATATTTTATAGATTATGAGAATGTAGGAAGAACAGGTTTAAGTAAAGGTGAGAATATAAAACTAATAATAAAAAGAAATAACTTAATTAGTTCAGTATATGTTGGTGATACTGAGGGAGATTTAAAAGCATCACGAATTGCTAATATACCCTTTATATATGCACGATATGGTTTTGGGGAAGTTAAAGAATATGATTATGTAATTAATAGCTTTCACGAACTTTTAAAGTTTGTGTAACACTATAAGAACATATGTTTATAAATTATAATACATAGATTTATTAACAATTTGTAGATTATATCGTGAAGTAAAAAGGGGGAGTATAATCAATGAAACCTTATGAGAAACTAAAAAAGTTTTACAAAAAAGGTAAATTTGAACTTGGACTTGCCCTTGCTAATAATGATTATAAGGGATTAGGGTATGGAACTGAAGCGGTTAAATTGGCAATAGACTATGTATTTAATACATTAAAACTTAAATGTATATATGCTGATACGATGGACTCAAATAAGAGAATGAAAAGTATATTTGATAAATTTGGATTTGAGTTTATAAATAGAGAAGAGCATTTTTATGATATGCATGATAGATGGGAAGATAAGTTAAATTATATATTAAGAAATCCAGAGGTACTGTACTAACTAAAGAAGATGATAATATTGGGGAGAAAAATGAAAGGGTGGATATTAAATGAAAAGAAAGTTAGCAATAGTGTTATTGGTAGCAGTATTTGCAATAAATATCACTGCCTGCAATAATAAAGTTAACAGCAAAGAAAAAATTTCTACTAATGATAATGTTAAAGAAGAGGTAAAAATTGAAAGATTTCCGTACATGGCTGATTTTGGAAGAGGGAGTATAAATAACATTGAAGAACTCAAAGATCAGTGGGGAAAAAATAGTAGTGATTTAAGAGGATATGACCTTGAGAAACTTGATTTATCTGGGGAGAAAGATAAGCTTTTAAATTCAGTGTTTGATAGTAAAACAAAATGGCCAGGGAAACTTCCAGAAGAGTTTAACCCTGAAAGTTTTTTAGAGTTTCATAAAAATCCAGGTCTTGAAATAAAAAAACTTCATGAAAGAGGAATAACTGGTAAGGGCATAAACATAGCATTTATCGATTATTCTCTTTTAGTAAATCATGAGGAATATCATGATAGAGTAAAGATGTATGAAGAAATTCATTATGAACCAGAAGAAGCACAGATGCATGCTCCAGCAGTGGCATCAATTGCAGCAGGTAAGAATACTGGAGTTGCATCGGAAGCAGATTTGTATTTTATAGCATGTGAAAATTATAACTATATTGATAATGAAACGGAAATAGATTTTTCTTGGACAGCAAAAGCAATTGAAAGAATTATTGAAGTAAATAAATCTTTGCCAAAGGATGATAAGATACGAGTTTTATCTATATCAGCAGGATGCAAGCCTGAAAGTAAGGGGTATAACGAATTTATAGAAGCAGTTAAAAAAGCAAATAAAGAAAATATATTTGTTATAACAGTAAATATGTTTGACACATATGAGGATAAGTTTTATTTCCATGGATTAGATATAGATTCCCTTGCAGATAAAGATGATATTTCTAATTATAAAGTTACAGAATGGAAAAAGTGGGTATCGAAAATAGAGCATATTGATGAACTTAATAAGTATTATGAAGAGAAATTTAATATGGACAAACCAGAAGAATTATTACTTATTCCTATTGATTCTAAAACCGTAGCTAGTCCTACAGGAGAGAAGGATTATGTATTTTATAGAGAAGGTGGATGGAGCTGGTGTATGCCTTATCTTGCTGGACTTTATGCTTTAGCTTGTCAAGTAAAACCCAATATTACGCCAGAAGAATTTTGGAAACAAGCTCTTGCAACAGGAGATAGCAGACAAATAGAAAAGGGAACAGAAAAATATAAGGGAAAAATAATAAATCCTGAAAAATTAATCTCTAGTTTTGAATAAGAATGCAAATTTTATGACCCGGAGTTTGGACTTCTTGAAGAATGTCATCCTGATGGAAAGATAACATCATTCTTGGAGATTTATTAATATAGGTATATCTTATATTTATTCTAAAAATTATAAAAGTGGCTACTTCCATTTTGAAGTAACCACTTTGCTTTTTCTTGTAGAATAAATTAACTTATATATAAAATATATACATAGCATTAAAATAAATGTTACAATGAAAACATGCTTAAGCAGTGTTTATGTAGGTGATAAAATAATGATATTTTTATAGGAGGAAAACACATGGAGTATTTTGATATTTTAAATAGAGATGGTAGTAGAAGTGGTAAAATAGCACCAAAAGATGAAGAGCTTTTAGAAGGACAATATGATTTAGGAGCACATGCATATATACATAACTCAAAGGGAGAATTCTTAATTCAGAAAAGGTCAAAATCAAAACAGTTCTTACCTGGTGGATGGGATATTCACATGGGACACGTTATATCTGGAGAAACAAGTAAAGAGGCTATTATTAGAGAGATACATGAAGAATTAGGTATAAAGATAAATGATATAATTTTTCTTAAAAAAGTTTTATGGGAAAAATACAATCATTTCATTGATATTTTTGTATTATGTAAAGATATTGATATTTCAGATTTAACCTTACAAAAGTCAGGGGTAGACGATGTTAAATATATTTCAGCCAAAGAGATGATTAATTTGATAAAATCCATGGACTACAGACCTGAAGAATATAGAACAGTTATGAATGACTATGTTAATGAAATTATTTTAAACTTTAAGTAGAATAAAATAAATATGAAACTATTTATATATGAAAATAGTTACATAGGAAACTATACAACTATTTAACTATTTAAATAGTTGTTGTCATACCAAGGGTTTCAGCGAATTTCATATTTGAACAACATGAAATTCATAGCCATATTCATAATAAATTATATTTACATATGGAAGGAGAATTAGTATGAAATATGCAATAGAATTATACTTTGATAAGGAAACAGAGGAAAAAATTATTAAATTAGCTAAAGAAATTGCAAGAGAGGGAATCAGTGAAAAATATTTAGAATGGAAGACTCGTCCTCATATTACCATAGCTATATTTAATGATATTGATATTGAAAAGTGTGACGAGTTATTAAAAGAAATAGCTAAGGATACAAAATCATTTCCCGCTTTGCTTTCTAGTATTGGGGTATTTAATAATACCCCAACTGTATATCTTGCACCAGTTGTATGTGATGAATTAATTGCTTTACACAAAAATATACACGAAACCTTTGCGTTTTGTGATCATAGTGGTTGGGAATATTACACAGCTGGACAATGGGTACCTCATTGTGCCGTTATGCTGGGAAATGAAGATAAAGAATCAGCATTAGTAGAGGCTACAAAATACGTAATCGAAAACTATGAGGTTTTTCCAAACAGTAGATATGAAGAAATTGGTTTTGTTGAAGTTGTAATGCCTGTAAAAGAAATAAAACCTCATAAGCTCAATATTTTCATGTAATTATAATTATTATAAGAAGTTTTTCAGAATAATTTATTTAAAAATCTAGTCTTAAAATTGAAAATAATATAATAAATAAAAATTTTAGTGAGGAAGTAATATGAAAAAAATTACTATGTCAAAGGGCGAATTGAGAAAATTTCTGGTTATGTATCAAGGTTTATCTTCACCAAAATCTTTTGATGGTGAAGAGGGTATTAAGAATTTTATAAATAGAGTAGGGTGCATACAATATGATCCTTTAAATATGGTAGGGAGAAATGCTGATTTGGTGCTTCAGTCCAGAGTTGAAAATTATAACCCTATGATGCTAGAAACTCTTCTTTATGATAAAAGAGAGATCATAGATGGTTGGGATAAAATGATGGCTATCTATTCTGTCAATGACTGGCCTTATTTTGAAAGAGTTAGATTAAGAAGAAAAGAAGAGATTGAGAGAGTATTGAATCATAGAAATTCAATTGAAGCAATTAACTATGTTGATGTAGCAAAGGAATATATAGAGAAAAATGGTGCTACCTTGCCTTCAAAGCTGGATATTGGACGTGTGAAAAGTGGAGTTTGGGGTCATGGGAAACTTTCCAGCGCTACTATGGATTATATGTGGAATAGTGGAACTCTAGGTATTAAAGAAAAGAAGAATACTCAAAAAATCTATGACCTAATAGAGAAATTATTGCCTAAAGAAATACTGGAAATGAAAGATCCATTCAATAGTGATGATGATTTTTATAAGTGGTATTTTAAAAGAAGGATAGGAAGTATAGGGATTTATTGGGAGAGAAGTGGTGAAGGATGGCTTGGTCATTTTGTATCCGATAAAAATCTTAGAAAGAAAATATTAAAGGAGCTACTAGAGGATGGTGAGCTTATACTTGTAAAAGTAGAAGGACTAAATGAAACTTTTTATATAAGGGCTGACGATACATCAATGTTAGATAATCTTAATTCTAGTATTGATAAAAAAGCAAGTTTTCTGGCTCCACTTGATAATCTTCTTTGGGACAGAAAGTTAGTTAAAGATATTTTTGATTTTGAATATAGTTGGGAAGTATATAAACCTGTTTCAAAGAGGCAGTATGGATATTATGTATTACCAGTTTTATATGGAGATAAGCTTGTAGCAAGATTTGAACCTGAAATACATCGAGGAAATGAACCATTGATAATAAAAAATTGGTGGTGGGAAGAGAACTATCAAGTAACAGAAGAGGCTATAGCTGCTATGATGGGATGCTTTGAAAGATTCTGTAAGTATCTAAAAGCAGATGGATTAGAAGAAAGTTCATGGAGGAAAATAAAAGGCTAGACTATAGTTAATTTTTATTATGTAAAGTAATTGCTAGTAATTGACTAAGGAGTGATACTTATGATTATGCCAACACATATTGTTACAGGAGCAGGAGTAGTTGAAAATGATAAGAATGTTCAATATCTAGCATATGTTACAAAGCCAGAATTTGACTTACAAGTTAGTAGAAAGATATAGGGGTAATATTTAGATGAAAAAAATCTGTTTATTTAATGTAATTTCTATAACTTATATATTAATAATAATTTTATTGATAGCTATAAAAGTAGCTTTCAATCTATCACTAATTGGAAATTATACTAATACAGCTTTAATTATATTGGGGTTATATCTTGTTATTTTATATATAATTAAAGAAACACAATCTAGTAAAGTAATTGGATATATGGTGTTTATAGCGATCTCATTTTTAGTTATAACTTCTCAGTTATTGTTCTTTTCTAAAAAGGAGTTATATTTTCAGGAGCCTAATAGAGCAAATACTATAATAGTTGTTGAAAAATCATCACTATTAGATGGTTATAGTACTATATATGAAAAAAAGTATTGGTTATTTAAGAGAAGTGTAAACTGGAATAGGGTAGAGGGGCTTAATAATTTTTCAAGTGGACAATATACAATTGAATGGATTAGTGAAAGTTCTGCTATTATAAAATGTGCTGGTGAACATTATGGACAAGTTAATATAGATTAATAGTATTTCAATTAAATTATAAATTTAAGGAGGGTATTCATAATGAAAGTTACTTTAAATAATTATTATATAAAAAATTATGAAGATAGAAATAAAAAGCAAAATTCAAAAGGAGAATTTTTAAAATTATTGGAAGAATCAAAAGCTAGTAATACTGAAATAAAAACATCAGGTAAAAGGAAAATAGAGTACATACTTGAAGGTGGTATTATAAAAGTTTATGTTAGTGATGGTAAAAATCCACCTAAGTGTATAAAGAGTATTCCAGCAAAATCTGCATCAAAGGAATTATTGGCAAGGGTGAAATGCTTAACAATAGCAGATTCTTTATACATTAATGAATTAATGAAGTCTAAAGGGGAATCTGATGAAAAGGTAAGTGGAGATACTGCCATTAATGAAGAGAGCATGATAAATAATTACGATTAAATTAAATATCTTAGGGATGATAAGGAAATACGAGAGAGTTAGAATGTTAAGTTTAGTTGACAAATTTCCATTTTAACTTGATAGAAAAGGTGTTTAGTATACTGAAAAGTGAATAACGTAGGGTATAAACTATTAGATTTGGTATAATATTTGGTACATTTAGGATAAAATGTAACCGTTGTTTGTTATATGCTACATTATTAATTGTTAATATAGAAATAAGGGGGAAATGTTGTGAATAAAAAATTTTTTAAAATATTATTAACTATCATGATACTAATGATTATAGTGTTAATAGGATCATTAACTTTATTACGATATTATACACCATCAAAGGATGGTATTGTCTATACAGAAAATTTAGATAGAAAAAATTTAGACTTAGTAATTTCAGATTACATTATTAATAATTATTTTAAATCCAATAATTTTAGTTCTAATAATTTATCCTCAAAGGAATCACATGAAGTTCATAAAATATATGGTATAGATGAAAAGTTCGGACTTAAATACGTATATATGTATACGTTATTTGGGGAATATGAAATTAATAATAATGATAAAAAGGAAATTAGTGGAGGTGCAAATCCATTAGTTATTATCTTGAAAGAGGATGAAAATGGCATGTATTCAGTGGTGAATCATAAGGCTCCTTGGGATGGTGAAGATTATCCAACATCACTAAAAGTTATATTTCCTAATAAGTACCTAGTAAATATAAATGAACAAGAAACATTAAAAGAATTAAATAAAAAAATGGATTCTCAATTAATGTAAGGTAAACAAGTATACAACGAAAGACTTATTGAAAAGAACTTTCATGAAACTTTTAAAATTGAGTTTGGGTTTGACGACGTAGATACTGTTTTAGTTTTAAAAGATATTCTTTACCAAAAGTATAAAATGGCAAAAAAGAAAAACAACCAATAAGAACGTAATTTGTGGTAATTTTAATATTAACAAGGTGTATTAGTATATTTTGTAATAAAAATTAATTAAATTGCTTTGTCAGTATATAGGTATAAGCATATATTGTTAATGAAGTATTATTTAAAGGGAGAAAATATGTTATCTAAGGAGAAGTTTATTAAACAATCGCTAGAATTAAATCTATTCTTTTTAAGAATAATGAAGGAGCATCTAGTTTTTGTTGGTGCATCATTAATGCCTAGATCTCAAAATTACCTTCATTATGCAGATATGTTAAAGGAACAACTAGATGGATTGCTTAGAAAGACTATAAAATTATCTAGTGGAATTATCGATCCAAACATTGGTAATACAGGGGAAATAATTACAAACTATACACTAGAAGCAGAAAGAGCTACAGAATTTTACACTGGAATTAATATCAATACAAATACAACTGAAATGGAATTATCTTTAGGAGATTATCAAAATAGTAAAACTCTAGATGGTTTATCAGAAGAAGTATTTTATTTAAATAAAGAGATTATTCATGTAGTAAATGAAACAGCTAAGTTAAAAAATAAAATAAAAGTAAATGTATTAAAGTGCAAGATGTTTACAGGTTCATATCCTCTTTTAGTGGATCATATTTTAAGAGAAGCAATGTTCTATCTTAGAATGTTAGGAAGGTTACAGGAAAGAGTTGAGATGGACATTAATAAAGCGATGATTGAGCAAGAAGTCTCTTGGAATAGAAATATGGCTGATCATTCTAAATTTATTAGAGGCTTTTTAGATCCAACAGAAGAGGAATTATTTAATGTTGCTAACAAGTTTGGTAAGCAATTTGATAGATTGACAGAAGAAGCACTTACTATGCACGATAATACAATTTCATTAGCACATATATCCACTGTGACTGAGGAGAGTAGAGAGGCCACTAAAGATATTAGAGATTTCAAGATGAAAGGAACAGAAGGATTACTAAATTGTAAGATTAAGTCCATAATTTTACCGCTCTTAGGAGATCATGTTCTAAGAGAAGCAAATCATTATCTAAGATTGCTAAATAGTTACAAAACAAAAACATATTCTTCATATAGATAAAATTGATATAGGAATAAATGGATTTCTAAAATACTGTGAAATTTAGTGATGAATTTTACGGTATTTTTATTTTTCAATAATTAACTTGTAAATAAGCTACTTATAATTTATATGGTATAATTTACATATAATAAGCGTGCAAAATGGTATTGAATATAGGCGATTAATTTATCATATGCATTAATAAAGTCAAAGAAAATATTTATAGTTTGGTATTATAGAAGTTAAATGGATAATTTTACAAAAATTCTTGAAGTGTATTTTAATAAATGATACCCTTATATTATCCCCTATGGGGGGATAATATAAGGAGGGATAGAATGAATTGGGCAAAGAAAAATAAAGATAATATTATTACTATATTTTTGTTATCAATTCCTGTAATAATAGAAAATATTCTTCAAACACTACTGGGAACGGTAGATACTTACTTTGCAGGACAGATTAATGATAGTGCAATTGCAGCAATTAGTGTAACTAATTTAATTGTTAATGTGTTCATTGCTTTTTATACTGCTATAAGTATAGGAACTAACGCAATTATTTCAAGAAATGTTGGAAGATGTGATTTTGAGGAAGCAAATGCCACCATAAAACAATCCAATATATTAGGTATTATAATAGGAATATTAGTTGGAGCAGTCAATTTAATATTTTATAAACCGATATTAATGATTTCAGGTGCTTCAAATGAAATATTAAGTTATACAGTACCATATTATATGGTTGTTGCAGTTCCATCAGTATTTCTTTGCTTATCACTTATTCTATCAAGCTGTTTAAGAGCAACTAAAGATACTAATACACCAATGATAGCAACGGGGATTGCTAATGTGTTAAATATATTTTTAAATTATATTTTTATAAAATTAGGATTGGGGATTCTGGGGTTAGGTTTAGCTACAACTATTTCACGTATGATAAATGTTTTAATTCTTACATTAAAGCTAGTAAATGGTAGTGTTATTAAGCTTGATTTGACAAATATAAAGATTAAAAAAGATATAATTAAATCCATCATGAGAATTGGAATACCAGCTGGAATTGAAAAATTAGTTATGAGATTAGGTCAATTAGTATACAATAGCATGATTATTTCTATTGGTATATCAGCATATGTAGCCCATAATATAGCAGGCAATATTGAAAGCTATTCCTATATACCTGCAATGGGTTTGGGGGTTGCTACAGCTACTCTTGTTGGTATAAGTCTTGGAGAAGATAATACTAAGAAAGCTAAAAATATTGTTATTTTATCGGATTTCATCGCAACTATTTTTATGATTATTATTGGAATTATATTTTTTATATTTGCTCCACAATTTGCAAGAATATTTACAAATACAAAAGAAATACAAGAAATGGTTGTAAAAGTATTAAGGTTGATTGCGTTATTTCAGCCATTTGCAGCAATTACTCAAGTATTTACCAGTGCATTGCAAGGTGCTGGAGATACAAAATTTCCAATGTATGCAACACTAATAGGAATTTGGTGTGGAAGAGTAGTAATTGGATATTTACTAGGAGTAACATTTGGATTTGGATTATTGGGAGTTTGGCTTGGGTATGCTTTAGATATTACAATTAGAGGTATAATTTTATTAAAACGTTTCTTAAGTGGAAAGTGGCAGAAAATCAACATATAATTTAAATATAACAAAAGGAGATAAATTTATGAGTGATGAACATGGACATAACCATACACATAAAAATACTAAAGCTGTAATAAATAGATTATCAAGAGCTATAGGACATTTAGAGGCAGTGAAAAAGATGGTTGAGGAGGGTCGTGATTGCAGTGAAGTATTAGTACAGGTCTCAGCAGTAAAATCTGCAATTAATAATATTGGTAAAATAATTTTACAAGATCATATTGAAAATTGTGTTGTTGATGCTGTAGAAACAGGAGATAAAAAAGTTCTCACAGATTTAAATGATGCAATAGGTAAATTTATTAAGTAAATCCTAAAATATTTTTAATAATACTAATTACAATTAGTTTAAATATCACATGTTCTAAAAGGAATGTGTGATATTTTTTCATTTAATAACCAAGCTATATTACAATTCAAACATTGAAATGTAAATAGTTGATGTTGGAAACATAATAGTAGAAATTAGAAGAATATGATATATTTTGGGATTTTCATTAAAATTATATGTTATAATTTTCTTAAGGAATTATTTGTAATTATTTTAAATATATAGTAGTTATTCAAAAATAGATATGTTAAGGAGATTTATATTATGAAGGCAGAATTATATGAAAAAATTTTGGAAACTGAATTGAAATATATAAAATGTTTTTCAGATTATACTGAACTGAAGAAATCAATCATTTTCAAATACTTGATGATGGATACAAAGCAGATGTACAAGCAAATAAGGTAGCTATGGGAGAAGAGTTTGTTTTAAAAAGAAGCAAAAGAAAGATGGAAGTATATAAGGATTCTAAAGTTATATGTTTTAATAATGGTCAATGAAGCATTGAAGATATTGACTAAATTTTGTTTTAAGCAAAAAGGAGTAAAGATTATGAAAGAAAAAATAAAAAAACTTTTAGGTGCAAATATGGACATAGATTTAACAAGTAATGACAAGGTTGATTGGAAGCAAAGTCGTTGTCCTTGGAATGAAAAAGAAGGTTCTAATACACATAAATGTGCAGTGAAAAATACTTCAATATGTGAATATTTTTGTGGTATTGAGTACCTCGATACAGTAATTTGTTGTTTTCCTAATGAAAACCCCAATAGATGATATATAACTAAAGGTAAACAAATAGCAAAAATTTAAAGTATAAGGAGTATTAATAAATTATGCATAATCTTATAAATGCTATTCCGTTATATAATTTCTTAAAATATTGTAATAACAATTCCTCTGAGAAAATTATATTAGACTGTGGTGCTGGTGGTTCTAATCCACCTCTTTCTTTGTTTTATGAATTTGGATATGAAACTTATGGAATTGAAATATCTGAAGATCAACTAGAAAAAGCAAGGGCATTTTGTATAGAACAAGATAAAGATTTAAATATCATATTTGGTGATATGAGAAAAATACCTTTTGAAAATGAGTTTTTTAGTTTTTTGTATTCTTATAATACATCTGTTCATATGAAAAAAGAAGATTTCTCACTTGCTTTATCAGAATTTTATAGAGTGTTAAAACCTGGAGGACTATGCTATGTGAATTTTTTAGGTGAAGAGTGTGATACTTATGGCATAGGAAAAGAAATTGGTGAAGGGGAGTTTTTACAAATTGAAGATAATGATGAAGTGATCTATTGTCATTATAAGGATAACGAAATTGAGCAAGCCCTTACAAAATTTGAAGTTATATATAAGGAAAAGAAATCAGTAAAAAGAAATATCGATGATAGAGAAAATACATCAGTTTATCTTGAATATATACTAGTGAAAAAGTAATTGTATGGGATTAGTTGTATTATTGGAGGATGAATCAATGATTGAAATTAGACAATTAAAGGAATCAAATGGGCTTTGGGTATATCCTGACCAGCGAAATAGGGGGATTTCTCTCATGATGATTATTTACACATTGGATTTCTACATGGTTATGGGTATGGAAAAGATTGTTGTCTATAACCATCATTATGCAGCATCAAATCAGTTTTATCACAAATTTTGTGGACAAGTTACAAAACAAGAATATCAGATGGAGGATAAACTTTTGGTGGATGTATTCTTAACAGACATATTATCAATGAAAAGTAGAATGGAGCAATCTCTAAAGAAATATATAGGAGAATATGCCTATGAAAATTAAAAAAATTAAAGCTGAGAATATTGAGCAAGTAAGGGAGCTACACGTATATTGTACAGGCCGTCAGTGGACTGATAGTAAACCAGCAAAGGATGAATTATCATTTTATACTCCTGATGAAATATTAGGAATGTTTGATGAGGAGAAACTAGTAGCTATGATAAGGAACTATACATTTAATCAGTCAGTGAGAGGTGTAATTAAGAAGATGGGAGGGGTTTCCCATGTGGCTACTTTTCCTGAATATCGTTTGAAGGGATATGTAAAGGACTTAACAAAAGCAGCATTTTTAGATATGAAAGAAAAAAATCAATCTGTTAGTTTATTACATCCTTTTAAAGAAAGTTTTTATAATTCTTTTGGGTATGTGGGTACAAATGACAATTTGCTAATTAAAATTTCTTTAGATGGATTTTTTCATTATTTAAAAGATATATCAAAAATAAATGGTGAATGGGAAGATAAAAGAGTAAGAGCTATTGAGGTGCAAGAGGAATTTGAAGCATTTAAATTTGAACTTGATTTGTTGGAGCATCATGGACTTGTTTTTCTCAATAATATGTCCAAGGAGTATTGGATAGAAGATCATGGTGATGTAATTGTAGTATTTATAAAGAAAAATAATAAAACTATGGCAGCAGCAAAGTATATTAAAATAGGATCAGGAGAAAATGGAAAAATTTTTGTGGCAGAAATGTATTGGAAAGACATAGAAAGCAGAGTGATGTTATTCAGATATTTTGCAAAGCATAAAGACCAATTTTCACATATAGAATTAAGAGTTCCATATGGTACTAATTTTTGGACATGGTTGAATGATCCAATGAGGCCTTTTGAAGTAAAGATTAACAATAATCCATGGATGGTAAGAATTATAGATGCAGTAGAAGCAATGAATGATATTAATGTAAATTTAGAAGGTCACATTATTTTAGAATTATATGATGAACATTGTCAGTGGAATAATGGTATTTATAAGTTAGAAGCTGTGGATAAGAAACTAAAAATGAGTAAATATGAGAGTGGAAAACCACATGTAAAGATGGATATAAAAGGGCTTACCGCACTATTGTATGGTGTATATTCTGTAGAAGAGCTTGAATTTAAGGAGTGGATTATACTATTAGATTCAAAGTTTAAAATAATATTAGACCATTGGTTTCCTAGAAAGTTTCTTTATAATCCATATTATTTTTAATGGTGTAGTTTGTAATAATGATTTTTAAAAGATTTAACATGGAATTTTATAATTGCAGTATAAGTATTGTTAAATGTGATGAGATAAGTAATAAGATAGCTGTGAAATGCATTAATGATACAGGGCATTTGGACGAAATAGGAGAGTAGAAGTTATAGGAAGAGTAGATGGGCTTTGAAGCTGATACTCCATTATGCTAATAAAAAATGATATTCATGGAGATAATTAGCTTTTAATTTGAACATATGTTATAATATGGTAAAAAAGGTTGTGCTTATTAAATATTGTGTAGCATTGGGGGAGTTAAAATGAAAATAAAATCACATACGAAACTTAATTTATATTCCTTTATATCTATTGGGATTAGTGCAGTTATATATTTTATATTTATGATCATGGATATATTTTATCCACCTAAAGATAATGAGTTATTTTTACTAATCACCATATCATTAATTTTAGTAATTAGTATTATTGGAATGATATATAGCATTTTAAGTTCAAAATCACTAAGAGAAAGAGAGATTAGTAATATATGTGTTCCTAAAGTGGATTTATTTTTAACAATCGCTGCCCTAATTATAAATGTTGGTATTGTAGTTTTAACCCTACCAGCGCTTATTATTACTATAAAATTTATGTATTTTTAAGTGAAATATATTTGTATGTAGGTTATAAAATTTTTGAGTTTGATATCTTGTACTAATTATTTATAAAGGAGGATAAGTAAATGAGCATACAACTTAGAAAGAGGTTGATTAACCAAATAGAAAAACCGTTTCAATTTAAAATCAGTGAGCTAGTTTTAGAAGGAGAAGAGTTAAAAAGTAAATTAAATACTTATCTATCAATGTTTATAGAGGGAACCTTAGACCCTGACCTTTCTGGTAAAAAACCAGATAAGTTTATTGAAAATCTTAGGAATAATATTTTAGGAGATTTTTCAAAACGATATATTATAACTGCACAATGTAAGGATGAAGTGATAGGTATTTTAATAGCTTACCTGGAAGTGTGAATGAGATGCATATTTATTCACTGCATGTTGCACCAGATCATAGAAATAAAGGAGTTGCTTCTACACTATTAGCTACCTGTGTAAATGATATGCATAAAAAGGATATAGAAGATATTATTATAGATGTACATATAGACAATAAACCTGCCTATGATCTATATAAAAAATTTGGATTTATTGAAGTTGAGAATATAATTTAATAAAGGAATAATGTTAAGTATATTAAAGCCATAGATATTAATAATTAAATTAAATAAAAAATAATAATGAATATTTAGAAAATATGCTATAATAGAAATATTAAAAACAGAATAATTATAATTTAGTTTTAATAGTGGTAACAATTATCTAAAGAACGGAGGAAGGCTTTTGATATACATTACAGAACCTGGATTTGAACCGAAACATATAAATCCATTTACAGATGAAAGATATACTGATGATTGGATTATATTTTGCTTAACTAATTCTAAGAATTATGAAATAACCAATGGAAGAGGAAATTCATCTGTATATACTTTAAAGGTAAGTAAAAAGTGTAAGCAATGGGAATTTAATCTTATGGATTTTATAGAATATGAAAATAGCTATTGTAAAAATATGATTTTGTCGGTAAATGAGGAAGACTTAATTAAAGCAAAGGAAGCATATGAGAATCATCATTATAATGAAGCTTTTTTAAGGGGAAATGAACCTAGGGTTCTTATTCATAGTACCACAATGGAAAATTGGGAAAAAATTAAAACCGATGGATGTTTAAAGTCGTGGAATATACTAAAAAAAGAAGGCAGTAATTACAAGGACAAGCCTATAGGTGAGCTTCTTGGTGATCCAAAGGACTATAGTGATTATATTATGTTTTCTAATGGGAATGTTTCAAGTGAAGTCGTTGTATTATCCAAGGAAAATAATAAAATTATTATGGATGAGAAAATGAAATATAAAACAGGTGCAAGGTTATATTTTGATATTGAAAAAATAGCTAAAGATGGATTATTAGTTCGTGATGGTTGTCATCTAAAGGTAAAGAGCATGTTACCCCTAGATAAATATCTAATCTGGACTGCTACATGGGAAAATCTTAATATAGAAAATAAATATTCTACACCTGAAAACTTTACAAAAATAGCAAATGAGACCTTCAATTCTCTCTTTGGAGATGCACTTATTAAATAAAAGTTTATATATTAAAAAAGGAGAGAAATAAATTTGTGTTTACACAAACTTACTTACTCTCCTTTATATTTTAAATGATTAATAAATTTTTTGTTTTTGACATTTCTTCATAAATTCTTCGATTTCTTCAACAGTTTTTATAATCTCATCAGACAAGACTTTACATCCATTTTTAGTTATAACTACATCATCCTCAATTCTTATTCCTATGCCTTCTTGGGATAAATATAGGCCAGGTTCTACTGTAATTACCATGCCTTCCTCAAAAGGAGTATCATAATCTTCTACATCATGGGTATCTAGTCCTAAATGATGACTTACTTGATGATAGTAATAATTAGACAATTCACTTTCATCTTTTATTATACCAAGGTCAATCAATCCTTCTGTTAAAGCTTTTTTTGTAACCTCATTTATTGACTGAAAAGTATGACCTGGTTTAAGAGCTTTTATAGTTTCAAGTTCAGCATTTAATACTATATTATATATTTGCTTTTGTCTTTCAGTAAACTTACCGTTAACAGGGAAAGTTCTAGTTATATCTCCATGATAATAATTCCATGCTGCACCTACATCACATAAAACCAAAGAGTTATCATCAATTTCACAATTATTCTGTTCATAGTGAAGAATTGTTCCATTTTTTCCACTGGCAATTATACTTGGAAAGGCAAAATCTTTCACACCATTGTTTTTTAATGAAAAATCGAAATAGGACTCAAGTTGATATTCCATAATATTAGGTTTAGCATTTTTCATCATCGCTTCTATTCCTAATTTAGTTTTCTCTATAGCAGATTTAATTTCTTTAATTTCCTCTTTTTCTTTGCACATTCTTAGAATAGATAACTTAGGATATACGTTGTGTATAAATACCTGAGAGTATCTTTCCTTTAAATCTTTGGCAAAGCAACCATTAGTAGTTAAATCATCTTCATAGGCATCTTTTTCTAAATCTAAATATATATGGACTAAATTTTTAGTTGATATTAAACTATTTAAATCTGTTTTAAAGTCATCTATAAATCTAATATCATTTATTCCAGATATTTTTTTAGCATCCTCAACATTAATACTCTTACCTACCCACTTAGCTCTTTTTTCATCAAATTTTCTGATATAAAGTCTTTCTTCTATATTCCCATTTCTATCTTTAATAACTACAAGATTTATATGCTCTTCATCAACTCCACACAGGTAATAGAAATTTCTATTTGGTGTGAACTTATAATTATAGTCATTTGATTTCTTCGGTGCTTTTCCAGCAAGCATTATTAATATGGATCCATTAGCTAATTCCATTGATAACTTTAGCCTATTCTTCTTGAAAAAATCTTTATTCATCTCAAACAACCCCTTCATTAAGTAATAGATAATAGTTAAGTTCAAGGCACATTAAATTTTTTATAAAAGATGTTTATATAATAATATTAACCTAATTTCAGCCTATAGTAAATGATTACATAAGTGAAAATATAGAAACTTATTCATGGATAAAAATAATTTTTTTTCTTAAAGATATGTTTAATATACATATGTATGGTAAAATATTACCTATAAGTAAAAAATAAAATAATTAGTTTTTATATTCCTTATCATTGTTATATTGGAGGTGAATAAATGGCAAAGATTAGAGAAATTACTTGTGATGTAGCGTGTAATAAATTAAAAAGAAAAATACCCTTTGCTTGGGATTTAAACATATATCGAGGTTGTGAACATGGTTGTAAATATTGTTATGCTATGTATTCACATCAATATTTAGATTCAGATAAATATTTTGAAGACATATATGTAAAAACTAATGTGGTTGAACAATTGGAAAAACAACTGAGTAGTCCTTCGTGGAAAAGGGAAGTTGTTAATATTGGAGGGGTAACAGATAGCTATCAACAAGTAGAAGAACAGTATAAACTAATGCCGGATATATTAAGACTTATGATAAAGTATAAAACACCATGCATTATTTCAACTAAGTCAGATTTAATTTTAAGAGATTATGATTTAATAGATGATCTTTCTAGGATTACCTATGTAAATATAGCAGCTACAATTACATCTATGGATGAAAATATACGAAAATTAATTGAACCAAATGGAGTAGAATCTTTAAAACGATTTGCAATGTTAAAGGAATTTAGTAAAACCAATGCATCTACTGGACTTCATTTTATGCCTATTATTCCATATATAACAGATACTTTTGAAAATATAAATTCTCTATATTTTCATGCTAAAGAATGTGATGTGGATTACGTTCTACCAGGAACTCTTTATTTAAGAGGTAGTACAAGAAAAGTATTTTTAGATTTCATAAAGAAAGAATTTCCAAAGATATATGATGACTTACTATTATTATATAAAACTGGTGGAGCAAATAAGGAATATAAAAATAATTTATATAAAACAGTAAATGCTTTGAGAGAAAAATATGGTTTATCAAGTAGTTACTCCAAACCGATGAAAGAAAAGTTAAATCAAGGATGCCATACTCAGTTATCAATTTTTGATTGAAATTGGAAAATATAATACAAGTAGTAAATTGAAAGATATTTGAAATTATAGAAAGGTGTTATAATTATGATGAAGAAAAAAAATCACAATGAACTTATAATTAGAAAAGCAACAGTTGAAGATTCTAATGAAATTGTAATGTTGGTGAAACAAGTAATGGGCGAGGTAAGTTTCTTTCCTAAAGAGCCAGACGAATTTGACTTAACAGCTGAAGACGAGGCAGAATATATTAAAAATACATCTTTATTTTTAATAGCAGAAGTAAATGAGAAAATAGTAGGTTCTACCACATTACAGAGGGGTAACACTAAAAGGACAAGTCATGTTGCAGATTTTGGTATAACAATTTTAAGGGAATACAGTGGGTTAAAAATAGGAACTTTGTTAATGGAAGAGGTTATAAAGTGGTGCAAAGAAAATCAAGTTGAGAAAATTGAATTAGAGGTTTTTGAAGAAAATACACCTGCTATAGCACTTTATAAAAAGTTCGGATTTATTGAAGAGGGAAGAAAAAATAAAAACATAAAAATCGAAGGGGAATATAAAAATACATTGTTACTAGCTAGATTTTTAAAAGACAGTTAGGTATATTTTCTTAAAGTGAAGTCTTTTGTGCAACGGGTTCCGTTTTGAGGTGCAAAGTTATAAATTCTCATAAGAAATCACAATAAAAATATCATACAAAATCACTTAATAAATAACTAAAGTTCTAAGTTAAATAAATGACTTAGAACTTTTTTCATTATATATATAATGAAAAGGAATTTGTAAGTAAAAGTATGTATATATTCTTTATAGGTTTTAAATATTATCTTGTGTTACTATTGAGTTTTTAAATATTATTTGACTATTATTTTATTCATAATGCAATATATATTTTACATTTAGCAATTTATACTATATACTATATAATATAAGGCTATATAATATAAGGAGGTGCTATATGAAAAATAAACGGATGAAAATCGCTCGTATTGAATGCGATATGAAACAAGATGATTTGGCTAAAGCAGTTGGCGTAACAAGGCAGACTATAGGGCTTATTGAATCTGGTGATTATAACCCTACACTAAACCTTTGTATAGCAATCTGTAAAACACTAAACAAAACATTAAATGATTTATTTTGGGAGGGATTAGATGAAGAATAATAAAATTCAAGATGAAAGAATACTTTTGGAGAGAAGAAAAATCCAAAGCGAGGCATACGGATGGCTGGTGACTGGATTGATGATTTCTATTATTGTACAGCAATTTTTTATGAATGCTCCATTCGCTCAATATGCAGTTGAATTTTTTGCATTAATAGCAGGTGGGTTATTTATTTCAATTCGCCATTTTAAAAACGGTATTGACATCTGGAATCCCAATGGTGAGAGTAAGAAAAAATTATTATTAAACACAGTTATAACAGGGATTGCTTCCGTAATTTTACTTGCAATATTAAGCGGTCAATATGATATAAAAAATTTAGCATTATATTTTGTTAGTTTTGTTCTTTTCTTATTTATATTTCGTTCAGCAATGATAACTATAAATAAGAAAAAGCAACAAGTTATTGATAATAAACTAAATGAAGATGATGTCGATAATTAGACTTAGCATAATATTAAACTTGATTTCAGTATATTGGTATTAATTAAAATAAAGTTTAAATGACCGACTATTAATAGCCAGTCATTTAAACTTTATTTATTGATATTTAATTACTTTAAATATAATATATCCTCTATTTTATATTTCTTTTTTGCTATCCCAAGTCTCATAGAAGTTTAAATATGTTCTTAGAATAGTTATTCATATATTGAGCATATTTAGGATTAAAGTTAGCATATATATAACTTTTACCTTCTACTCTGCCCCCCCCCCGATAATGGTCTTTATAATATTGATATTCTTTCTTCTTCTCATAATAAGTAAAACATTCTTTCTGCTCTGGTAAGACATTTGCAATTTTCTTGCATAATTTACACTGATACTTTTGAGAGTTGCTTGAACTTTTACCACGTCTATAAAAACTATTAGGATTATCAAACGGATTTAAATCTTTTTCAGAAGAATCTTCTTTATAGAATATATAAATCTGGCTAAATGGGAACTGTAGTGTTAATATCTATTAACCTTTTAATTTATTCTGCCATTGCCCAATTTGAATAAGGAGCTGTATAACTTCTTATTACAGTCTTATCAATAGTATCATCGTTAATATCATTACATTTTATTAGTTTGAAATTCTTTCCTGTAATCATATATCGAGAAGCATTCCCATTTAGGTTCTTATACTTGAATTGCTCTTTTCCATACCATTTAAAAAAAGGATTAGCACAAAAGTTAGTTTAAAATGTTATAAGACTTTTTATCAACAACTAATTCTACTGGGGGTATATAGAAGGTATCTATATTTTCTCGAAAACTCTATCTTTGATAAATCGGTATAGTCTATTTTCCTCTGATTAACTTCCTCTTGAGTAATAGGTGGAATAACTTTTGCTTTACTAACAGTTTTATCTAACAATCTCTTTAGTTTCATTATCTTTCAACTCAGAATCACTAATAGTATCATACAATTAAGCAAGTATTTTCTTATTGTATCTTTGATTATTAACTCATTATATAAAATCAGTATCTTCTAATAGGTTTAATAAAAACATATCCAGTATTTCCTCTTGGCTATATTGAGTGTATTTAGAGTAATGTTCTAATATGGCAAGTGTTCTTGTTGATAATTCCAAAGAAACCTTTTTCTTACTTTAGGTTTTATATACTTCACCTCCGCAACTCCTTTCTTTTAGGTATAAATCACATATATATTCACAAAGATAATAAAATTATTATTTTTTTATTTTATATGTGATTTACTCTGTGATTTGACCTGTGATTTTAGTTGAGATTTTAACTTGATTAGCAACTTTTGCACTTATAAACGGAACACGTTGTCTTTTGTGACTTCCCTTTATTTCTTTTACTAAAAGATTAATTAATTCTTAGAGTTATTATAAATTATAAGTTGTTGGAAATTTTACTAACTTCTAACTAGATGCATTACCAGATTATCTCTATACTGACCTTCATGAAGTTCTCTTTTTTCAAGGATTTTAATAGCTTTAAATCCACAATTTTCATAACATTTTATGGCACGTTTATTCCAAGTTTGAGGATCTATGAGAATAACATCAGCATTTTCTACTCTAAATAAATATTTAGTTAGAATCTTTATGGCTTTAGTGCCAATTCCTTGGTTTTGATACTCTGTCTCACCTATGAACAAATCAATTCCATAAGGATTATCATAGTTTTCAACCTCAAGGTCTTTCTTTTCACTTTCATAATAATATTGAACATATCCAATGGGTTTTTCATTAAGTTCAATGATACATGGAGTAACAGATTCTTTACCTAAAATCCTTGGAGAGTATTTTTCTTTTATTCTATCTATGCTAAAGGCATTATCTCTACCTTCATAGTAAAAAAGAACTTCAGGATTACTTAGCCATTTTGACATTAAGATATAATCAAAAGGATTATCCTCCATCTTACGAATCGAAATTCCATCAGCCATACATAAAATTTTATGATTTTCACTTTCTTTATTTAGTATGAGTTTTCCTATTTTTTTCATTATATTATCCTCCTAAAATTTAATAGAGTTACTAAATAGATTTATAAAATTATATAAGGAGGACCTCTTGGAAGTTTAATATTAATGAATACATGTTATCTAGGAGGTTTCAAAATAATTGCTTTCCTATTTTTCATAATTATATTAGCTCCTTTCTTTGTTAGAATAATTCATTTGCCATATAACTGTGCTTTTATAATTTTACTAATTGTCATTTAATATTTACATTAATCGGATTTAATAATCTATATCTATAATAGTGCAAAAACACTTGAATAATTTTACAAGCGAATAAAATAAAAAAACATTTATGAAAAATCCTTGTTATAATTAAGTTCTCACACAAAAACGACAACAAGGAGTCATGCATAAATGTTTCAGAAATCAATTATATCAGAAGAACTATCATTATACAATTTTTTTGAAAAACTAAAACTAGACCTATATTTAACTAAACCACAGATTAGTCATCTAGAAAACATAATGAATGCAACACTTTCAAAGGGATACAACGGTAAAGTCTCGGATGTAGCATCAAGTACATCTCAACGTCATAGAACAAGTATTACTAGATTTTTATCAAGCAATGCTTGGAATGAAGAACATGTGAGACGCTCATTAAAATCATTAGTTTTAGAGCTTATTTGGGAGAAGTCTAGAGTTACTAAAAAGCCAATATACTTTATAATTGATGATACCATTTCAGAAAAAACTAAGCCCTCGTCAAAGGCTGTAAATCCTATTGAGAAATGTGGATTTCACAACTCACACTTAAAAGGTAAAAATGTATATGGTCATCAAATTGTAGTATCATTGCTTTCTTGTGATGGGCTAGTGCTACCTTACTCAATAGATATTTATGATAAAAATACTATGAGTAAAATAAAGTTAGCTGAGTGTTTAATTAAATCTCTTCCAAAACCAATAGATAAAGGTTATGTTTTAGGTGATAGCTGGTATAGTTGCAAAGCCATATTTAAGGCATCTGCGTTAGCAGGCTACGCCTATATTGGTGCTTTAAAAACTAATAGAGTTATTTTTCCTTCAAATTGTAATAGCTTAGGAGTTAAACTTAATAACTTTGCTAAAACAATAGATGTAGAAGATTTTAACCTTGTCACCGTTAAAAATCAGCAATACTATATCTACAACTACGTTGGTAACCTTAAGGACATGAAAAATATATCTATTACATTAAGTTATCCGAAGGAGTCGCTTAAAGAAGATGGCTCATTAAAAGCATTTATTTCTTTAGACACTGATTTAAAGCCACTAGATATATTAACTCAATATACTGACCGTTGGGCAATTGAGCTTTTCTTTAGAGATTGCAAAACCTACCTTGGCTTAAATGGTTACCAAGTTAGAAGTGAAAAAAGCATTAATAGATTTCTGTTAATAATCTTACTAAACTATACTTACTGTAAACTTTACTCTAGAGAAGCACAGCACTTTAATACAGGATACAAGGAAACCCAGAAAAACTTAGAAAAAGAAAAGGTAATTTTCATTTTTAATGCTGCTACAAATGGTGAAACTCTTGAAAAAGTCTTAGAGTATTTAAATGTGGCATAGTAATTTGTTTTTTGTTCAACTGTAAAATTATTCAAGTTAAAGTGCACTATTATAGCTATATATTTATCATACCATTATTTACCACGATATAATATCTATATTTAATTTTAAATACATTTTTATAATCAATGAAACTCATTAAAAACTAAATTTTAAATTTTATAATAATGTATATAGAGAATATTTGTAATGGATTTAAAAGTTTTGTATAATAAAGAAATAAATGGTTAAAAGATTATAGCTGAAATTTACTTGCAAAAAGGTCTAATTTTTAATGTATTAGATTATTAAGTATAAGAAGGAGTAATTAATGTGATTAATATACGAACATATGGAAGTGAACCATATAATATAGCAGTTATTCACGGAGGACCTGGTGCTCCAGGGGGAATGGCTCCAGTAGCAAAAGAATTGTCAATGAAATATGGAGTTCTTGAACCTATGCAATCATCAAATTCTATTGATGGACAAGTTAGTGAACTTAAAGAATTGCTTGAAAATAATGGACAATTTCCAGTAACACTAATTGGTCATTCATGGGGAGCATGGTTAAGCTATATTTTTGCATGGAAATATCCAGAGTTAGTAAGTAAGGTTATACTTATAGGAAGTGGATCCTATGAAGATATTTATCTTTCATCAATGCATAGCAAAAGAGCTAACAGACTTACAGAAGAAGAAAACTTAAGAGTTGGGACATTATTTCAATTATTAAATGAACATAATAATCCAAACAAAAAAGAAGTATTGCGTGAGTTTGGAGAATTAATGGCAAAGGCAGATTCCTTTAGTCCAATTTCTATTGAAAATGAATCTCTAGATTTCCAGCCAGAAGTTTTTCAAAGTTGTATGAAAGAAATAAATAAATTAAGAAGCAATGGGAAACTTTTGGATTATGGAAAGAATATAAAATGTCCTGTAATTGCTATACATGGTGAATATGATTCTCATTCTTTTGAAGGTGTTGAAAAGCCACTGACAAGAACAATAAAGGATTTTAAATTCATATTATTAAAGGAGTGTGGACATAACCCTTGGAATGAAGTTCATAGTAAAGATAAGTTCTATGAAATAATCTTCAGAGAGTTAGAGTCAAGATAGATAAGGATAAAGCTAAGGTAAAAGCACTAACTTAAGGGGAGATTAAAATGATAAGGAATGTTTATGAGCAGTGTCCTATATTAAAAAATGATTTGACTACATTAAAACAGACAACAATTAAAGATGCAGAGGAATTGCTAAAGTGTTATTCAGATAAAAAGGCTATGAAATTGTTTAATTCTGATAACTGTAATGGTGATGATTTCTATTATACAACAGTTGAAAGAATGGAGCAGGCAATTAAATTTTGGACTTTTTCCTATGAGAATAAATACTTTGTGAGATGGACGATAATTTTGAATGATACAAATGAAAAAATTGGAACTATTGAAATGTTTAAAAGAGAAGCAGAAGACGAGTTTAACCATTATGGAGTATTGAGAATAGATTTGCAGAGTAAATATGAAAAACAAAAATATATAGATGATATTTTAGAAATCGTAAATAAGAATTTTTTTGAAATCTTTAATGTTGAGGAAATTCTTACAAAAGCAATTCCAAATGCAACTGAACGTATTGAGTCATTAAAGAAAAAATATTATGTTCCACTAAATAGAAAAATGATGATGTATGATAATTATTTTATAAGAAGAAAAGCATAGGTTTAAAATAAAAATAATTTAATATGGAGGAAAACTATGAGTAAATTATCTGACTTACCTAATATAGGTAAGAAACTAGAAGAACAACTTAATGAAGTCGGCATAAAAACTGTTGAACAATTAAAAGAAATGGGTAGTAAACAAGCATGGTTAGATATTAAAGGCATAGACGCTTCTGCTTGTATCAATAGGTTATGTGCCTTAGAGGGAGCAATACAAGGAATCAGATGGCATTCTCTTTCAGATGAAGTAAAGCGAGATCTAAAAGAATTCTATAATGCAATAAAAAACTAAGTAACTTTAATATTCCTATAATATCACCCAATAATATATTGGACAATCATCATGAAAGTACTCACAAAATATTTCTTAGTGAATAATCTATCAATATACTTATTTCATTGATGGAGGTAATGAGTGGGATATTATATTAAAGTTGAACCAAATGTGAAAGTTTATGTAGAGGATCTTAATCCAGAAGGAAAGAAAACAATTCTATTTTTACATGGTTGGCCTGGTAGTCATAATTTATTTGAATATCAGTTTGACCAACTTCCAAGGTATGGGTATAGATGTATTGGAATAGATACTAGAGGCTTTGGAGATTCTGATAAGCCTTATGATGGTTATGATTATGATCGTTTATCTGATGATGTTAGATGTGTAGTAGATGCACTAAGTCTTAGAGACTTCACTCTAGCAGGGCATTCAACAGGTGGAGCTATAGCTATTAGATATATGGCTCGTCATAAAGGATATGGAGTATCTAAGCTAGTTCTTATATCTGCAGCAGCACCTAGTCTTATTAAGCGTAAAAACTTTCCATATGGATTGGATAGAGAAGAAGTTGTTAAAATTATTGATGGGACATATAATGATAGGCCTAAAATGCTGAGAGATTTCGGAGATATATTTTTCTTTAAATATATATCTGAACCATTTTCTCAGTGGTTCTTTAATCTTGGATTACAAGCAGCAGGATGGTCCACAGCGGCTATTGCAAACACGTGGCTAGGTGAGGAAAAATTATTTTCTGATTTAGAGACTATAAGAGTTCCAACATTAATTCTTCATGGTATTCATGATAAAGTTGTATTATTTGAATTAGCTAAAATACAAAATCAACACATTAGAAATTCAAAACTTATACCATTTAAATATAGTGGTCATGGAGTATTTTACGATCAGAAAGAAAAATTTAATGAAGAATTAGTGAAATTTGTTGAAGAATAGAAGCTTATAACATAGGAGTATTTAATAAAAAATTAAAATGTTTATCTATAGAATACCGTACTATTCATTAATGTATATACGGTATTTTCTATATGAAATTATTATGGAGGTATAATCATGGATACAAATACTATAAATAAGTTAAAAGAAAACTTTAGGATTAGAAATATAGAGGTTGAATGTTTTGAAGATTTAACTGAAGTTAAGAATCATATATTAAAAATTATAGATGAAGAATGTACCATTGGAATTGGTCATTCAGCTACCCTTCAGAAAATGAATATAGTAGAATCACTGATGGACAGAGGAAATATAGTTTATGATAAAGAACTTGGAAAGACTAAGGATGAAACTAAAATGCTGAAAAAGAAAGCTCTTATAACTGATTGGTATATTACCGGTTCTAATGCTGTGACCACTGATGGGAGAATTATCAATGTGGATCATAGTGGGAATAGGGTAGCAGCAATTACTTTTGGACCAGATAAAGTAATTGTAGTTGTAGGTAAAAACAAAATTGTAGACAATGTTGAAGAGGGAATAAAAAGAGTTAGAAATATAGCATGTCCTTTAAATGCAAAAAGAGCAGGTTATAATCCACCCTGTGTAGAAATAAATAGATGTGTAGATTGTACATCAAAAGAAAGGGTTTGTAATGTGCTTTTAATAATTGAGGGACAAGCGGATGAAAATAGGATGAAGTTATTTATAGTTAATGAGGAATGTGGTTTTTAATATGTATTTTAAGGTAGGAATACAACTATGAAAATATTAATTATAGGGGCAAGTGGATATTTAGGAAATACAATATATAAGAAGCTTAAGAAATGTAGCAATGATGATATTTATGGAACTTGTTATAGCTTAGGGAATCATGAACTTTTACAAATCAATGTATTGAATAAATTAGATATAGAGAAGTTGCTTTCGCTTAAACCTGATATAATTATTTGGAGTATTATTGATGTAGAAAAAGAGATGTCCTTATCTAAAATAGGTATAAATGAGATAGTTACTAATATCTCTAAAGATGTACGTTTAATTTATATTTCTACTACAATTGGAAAAGGAAAGAATCAAACTGAAGATATAATTCCTCATAAACGTATGCCCGATGAATATTTTTCAAAGTATATTAACGGTAAAATTGAAGGGGAAAGTATAGTTGGAAGGCATTCTAATCATGTAATTGTAAGACCAGGGAGTATATATGGTTATGACTATGATGGAAGAATGGATACTAGAATGAAGTCTTTATTGGAAATTTCAAAAATGGGTAGAAGTTATTCAAGAACCGCAAATTTCTATGCAAGTTTTATTAATGTAGAAGATCTAGCAGAGGCTATAATTGAACTTATATATAGCCATTTTAAAGGAACAATAAATATAGCATGCGAAAAACCAGTAAGTCATTATGAGTTTAACATACATTTAGCAAGATTGATGAATATTGATAGCAGTTTTATAGTACCTGATTATAAGCGAGAAGATATTTATCATAATATAAGTGGATATAAAAGAAAAAATATTATTAAAACATTTATAAGGGAGATTTAAGATTAATTAGAGGATATATCAATATACCTTGGTTAAATTAGGGGGCATAGTATGGAGTACATGGGAAATAAGGAATATTGGGATGATAAATTTGAAAATAGAAGTGACAAGCCTTTAAGTGCTGAAAAATCAATAATTGAAAATATAGGATACTTTAAAAAAGGATCTGTTCTTGATATAGCATGTGGAGATGGTAGAAATACTTTATTTTTTATTGGAGAAGGATTTCAAGTAACAGGAATTGATTTCAGCAATAAAGCACTTGAAAGGTTGAATAGATTTGCAAAAAGAAATAATTATTTGGTTCATACAAAGCAAATTGATTTAAGTGTAATTAATTCTTTAAAAAATATTGGAACATTTGATAATGTTCTAGTTAACCATTATAGATTAAGCAAGAACCAGCTTGAATATGTCGGAGAATGTATAGCTGATGATGGCATTTTATTTGTATGTGGTTTTGGATGGAAGCATAAAGTAGATACTAAAATTAGAAAAGATGACTTGATTCAGCAAACTGATTTTGAAGATTTAAATAAGTCATTTAAGTTAATTAAATATAGTGAAAGTCAAGATGATAGGGGCTTTATTGTTACGTATATTTTTAAAAAGATAAAATATTAATATATAATGGATGAATAGAGAGAACATATTAGAGAGGATAGGCGTAATAAAATGAAGAATACATGGTTTTGTTATATAAAAATTGATGAAGAAAGTAATTCTGTGTTTACATCAGGAATGACCTTTAAGGACTTTATGAGTGGAATTAAAGAAACACCTAATAACATTCTAGTTTTAAAGGGATTTCCAGATGAGGGCAATTGGAATCATAAGTTAGGTTTTGAATATATTTTGCAGAATAACATGGAAAGTTTTATAGAAGAAGATGTATATAGTTATGGAGATTTTTGTTGGGTAGATTTTCAATGTGAAGATGACCTTGAGAATGTTAGTAATGAGGAACTGGCAGAGTTATTGTATTTAGCACATCGAGTTGAACCTTTAAGGAAGTTTACTTTCCATAGTTTACAAAATAGATATGCTTATCTTTGTCATGATGATGATTATATAGTAAAGGTTTATATGAATGATATAAAAGTTTATAAAGAGGTTATTCATCACAAAATTCTTAGTGAGTTAAAGGGAAGAAAAAGAAGTATTGAGCCAGTACCATCAGAGATATTAGATAAACTTTATGATATGTTTAAGGGTGGGGCAGCATTTGATTTTGAGAATGCATATAGTAATGGTGTCAACATATATCCCATTAAAAACGATGGTTATATTGATGATATACACAAAAGTCTTGATAGAAAGAGAAATATACCTGGATGTGGAATATGCCTTGATTATAATCCTAGAACTAAAAAGTGGATGATATACTAGAAGATCCAGATGGAAACACTATTGAAATAACAGGAAGATATTTTAAAGAGGTGAAATAAATGTATCTAGAAATGAGGGATAAGGTTATTATCTGAAAATGAATTAAAGTCCATAGAGGCTAAATCATATATGGAAAATAAAGAGGAAGTTAAGTCAGTAATTGAAGCATTTATAAGGAGCTAATTTAAGTAGCAAAGATGCTGAAACCCGCATGAACAGAACAACTATTTAAATAGTTATATAGTTATATAGTTTTATATATGACTATATAACTAGGTTCATATGTTAATATTTATATAGTTTCATATCTATGAGAGGATATGGACAACTTAGTAAAGTTATAAGTTTTAGAAAGGGGATTAATTCCTTGGAGTATTTTGGGTTAATTGCATTTGTACTAGTCCTATCTCAGATGGGATATTCATCAAAAATAAAAAAATTAGAAGGTGAATTAAAGAATTTAAAAAGAAAGATTAAGGGGGAAGAGGCCTTGTCAAAGTTGTTAAAGGATCTAATTGGTGTGAAATGTATTATTGATTGTGATGGAGCTGTAGTATTTACAGGCAAAAGCGAAATGGAATGTGAGGTTCTTGACGTAGATGATGAGTGGGTTAAGATAACCTATAAAGATAAAAAGGATGTTACTAAAACTAATATTATTCGTATTGAAAGTATAGATAATATAGAGATAATAAATTAGATAATCAAGTAAAGGTTAATAATTAAGCACCTTTCTAAAAATTTTTAAGAAGGTGCTTTCTAAATTTAATAATATTAGATATCTATTCTTTCTTCTGTATCTTTATCAAAAAAATGAAGTTTGCTAGTATCAATTGCTATATTTATTTGTTCTGATTTTATATCTATAGAAGATGGAACTTTTGCTATTAACTTGTTACCATTACAATCTAGATATAAGTATGATTCTGATCCCATTAGTTCAGTAATATCAACTTTAGTTGAAATAATATTACTTAGACTATCTTTAATGGTGTTATTCTCAACATATATATCTTCAGGTCTAAAGCCTAAGATAATAGATTTATTTGCGTAGTTGTTAAATAAAGACTTAATTTTATCTGTATTAGGTAATTTAATTGTAATACAATTAAGTTTAGCATAAAAATTGTTAGAGTTGTTTATAAGAGTAACTTCTAGGGTATTCATTTTAGGAGATCCCATGAATTCTGCTACAAATAAGTTACAAGGATTATTATATAGATTCATAGGGGTATCTACCTGTTGAATAAGGCCATCTTTCATTAGTACAATCCTATCTGCCATGGTCATTGCTTCTGTCTGATCATGGGTTACATATAGAAAGGTTGTACCTAAAGTTTTATGTAGCTTGATTATCTCAGTTCTCATCTGAGTTCTAAGCTTTGCATCTAGATTTGATAGAGGTTCATCAAGTAGAAACACTGATGGATTACGAACAATAGCACGTCCTAGTGCAACACGTTGACATTGCCCCCCTGACAGCTGCTTAGGTTTACGATATAATAGTTCTTCAATGTCTAGAGTTTTAGCAACTTTAGTGATCTTTTTATGAATTTCATCCTTTGGTACCTTTTTCATTTCAAGTCCAAAAGCCATATTTTTATATACAGTCATATGGGGATATAGAGCGTAACCTTGAAATACCATGGCAATATCTCTATCCCTAGGAGCTACATTGTTTACTAATTTATCACCAATGAATATTTCACCCTCTGTAATACTTTCAAGACCTGCAATCATTCTTAAAGTTGTAGATTTTCCACATCCTGATGGGCCTACTAAAACAATAAATTCCTTATCTCTTATTTCTAAGTTAAAGTTTTCAACAGCAATATTGGTTTCATCATATTTTTTAACAATATTATTAAAGGTTATATTTGCCATTTCATTACTCCTTTTCATAAGATTTAAATAGGATAACATAGATTATAGCATACTTATTTGAAAGTTTTCATCATATTTTCATTTAACTATAAAGATTTATATATATTGGTAGAATATTATAATATATAGTATATTAATTATGAAAGTATATATTATTTGTTTTAGGGGTGTTTACAGTAAATTTAAATGCAAATAGGATTGTGGGGGAAAATGATGTTTAAAAGTTTAGGAGAAAGCACAGTAACTTTAGTAATTACTATTTTACTAGTAATAGCTTTAGCTACATTATGTGTATTTCTATTTTCAAAGTTACTTGAGGGGTATAATTTAAAGAAAAAAAAGAAGAGTCATGAAGAACAAGTAGAAGCAGTGGTTGCAGTTGATGAAAAAGCTTTTGACATTAAAGATGATATAAGGGAAAAAGTTAATAATCAGATAAGTAAAGTAAAAAGAGATGTTATAGAATATGCAAATGATAGAGTTAACAATAGTATGTCTGATGTTTTAGCAACCACTATGAAAGGGAAAAAAAGATTTGTAGAGAAACAAATAGTCAATGAAATAGGAGAAACTGTTAATAATGCTTATGAAGATGTAATAAAAGAGGCAAGAAACAAATTTTCACAGAATAATGAGGAGCTCATAGAAATTATAGAAACTAAAATAAAAAATTATGTTAGTGATAATAGTGAAAAAGATTACAGGGGAATTAATAAAGAAATAAATGAGCTTTTAAATGAAAGTATGAATATTTATACTAAAGAAGTAGAACAAATTTTAACAAGACAGAGCACTTCATTAAAGATGCAAATAGGAATGAATATAGACAAGCAGTTCAAGTCTATGAAGGGAGAAATTAAAAATAGCAGTAACATAAATTTAGATGGATTTGAAAAAAGCTTAAAGAGTCATACTAATAATGTTATGGATGTTTGCATAAGACAAAGTGAGAGACAAATTAATCAAATGGTGGATAACATTACGGATGAATTTGAAGAACTAAAGAAAAAAGGAAATTATGAAAAAATAAGTGAAAATATTAAAAAGAATATAGAAGAATTAGAAGAGAGTTATATGACTTCAGTTCAGAAGAATGTAGATTGTACTATAGAAATAGTGAATAGTTTATCTCGACTAGGGGTTGCTGATTATAAAACTATAAAGGATGATGAAATCATTGATATTTTCAAAGAAGCTCTAATTGCAGCTAAAAGCGAAATAGACATAGTTACTCCTTGGATAAATAATCATGTAATGTATAAGGAAAAAGTATATAGTCTTTTGAAAGAGGCATTGAACAGAGAGGTTAAGGTTAGAATAGTTTATGGCTTAGGTTCCAATAAGGATTTGAACATGGAAGAAATGGAAAGAGGATCAGAAAGAATAGCAGATATCATTAAAGATGATTTTAATAACTATGGTAAACTTTTTGAAATAAAGAAGGGTGATACCTGTGAAAGGGTGTTGATTTGTGATGAAAATCTTGCTCTTATTGGAAATTTTAATTTCTTATCCTTCCATGGAAAATACTCAGAAAATAAGAATTTAAAAAGTCAAGTTGTAGCAGTAATTACAGAAAAAAGAGCCATACAAAGACTTAGAAAAGAAAAAATCAGATTTTAGTTTTGTACAAAGACTGTCTCAAAATTATTTGGGGCAGTCTTTTATTTATGTGTAATGGATGAGAAGCAACTCAGATATGGGGAACTTACTGGTGTTATTTCAATATAATGATAAGAAGAGAGAGTTTACAGTTTAGATTCTAGATTTTATCAGTAATTTTATGAGGAGAAGTTAATATGAACATAGATTTTCATGTCCATGGATTGTTGAGTAAAAGAAAAGATTTTAATGAGAGATTTTTTAATGAGGAAATTGAATATGCAAAGCAAAATAAATTAAATGGAATAATTATGTGTGAACATTTTAATGCTATAAATTTTAAAGAAATATATAAATATCTTGAAGAAAACTATGAATACAAAGATCATAGGTATTTAGTTAAAGGAGTTTCTGTTTTTCCTGCTATGGAAGTGAGCATAAAGGATAAGGGGCATGTTGTTTTAGTAGGAAGGAGAGAGGCTATATTAGAGATTCATGAAAGGCTAGAACCTTATATGAATAGAGAAAACTTAGTGGAATTTAAAGAGTTATTAGATTTAGCTGATGAGTATGGATGTTTAAAAATAGGAGCACATCCTTTTAGAAGAGGACATAAGTTGTGTAATCATCCTGAAGAACTACTAAAGAGATTAGATGCTATAGATTTAAATGCTAAAGATATATTCAAAAAAGGTGAAGAAGAGGTAAGAAGAGAGTTATATGAATTATCTAGTAAAATAGGAGTTAATGTAATTACAGGTAGCGATAGTCACACTCCATTACAACTGGGTGGGATATATACTAAACTAGATAATCCATGTTATACAATAGAAGAACTTAGATTAGCTATAGCTAGTAAAGGTTACTCTATAAAAATAGAACCCTCCGTATATTTTAGAGTATATACTTCTAAAATACTAAAAAGATATTTGATTGCAAGAACAGATTATAACAAAGATACGGAGTTCACTATATAAATAGAGTTCTTAGGGAAGATGCTAATTAGAAAGGATTAGTAGGTGAAATTTATAATGAAAGAATTTTAAATAGAGAGGATTAATATGGGGTGTTTTTTGTGTAAGATTAAGAAAAAGAGGAAAAAACAAAAGCAAAGAAATAATAAATATATATCAATAGAAGAAAGATTAAAAGCTGATGAAGAAAAAGAGAAAAGAGAGGAAAGGGAAGAAGAAATAAGTGAGAGAGAGGAGTTAACAAGAGAAATTCTAGAAGAATATATTTTAGATATTATAGAAGATGAAGTAGATAAAATGGGTGGAATTAAAGGGTTAGATGGAGAAACTATAAGTGATATTTTAAGTTACTACATTGCTAATGATCCTAGATTTCAGCTTAAACTACAAAGAGAGTTAAGAAGAAAGGAAAGAAGATAATTAGAGGGCTATATAGAAATAAAAATGTAGATATTATAGGGAAAAAAGTGGTAGAATAAGGTGAAGATGAATTATTGGGAATAAATATGGGGGAAAAATATGGGGTTAGCTGAATTATACTTACAGAATATGCCATGGTCTGCATGGATTGCAGACAAAGATAAAAAAATTATATTTATTAACAAGGCTTTTGAAAGAAAATACAATCTGAATTTAGAAGACGTAAAAGGTAAAAACTATGAAGAAATCTTTCCGGATGAAGTAATAAGAGTATATAATAAAAAAACAAAGGAAAGTTTAAAGAAGCTACAAATAGATGTATATGATAAAACTACTAGAGAGATAAAAGAAGAGTGTTATGCCTTTCCAATTACAGATGAAGAGGGTCAAACTAATGCTATAGGTGGAATTATTGTAAATGTTGAAGATGAAAAAAGAAGAGAAATGGAGCTTCAAAATCAAAAGAGCATTCTCAGAACTATTATAGATGCATTACCAGAAGCTATTTTTTATAAAGATAAAGATTCAAGATTCATCGGATGTAATAAAAACTTTAGTGATTATTATAAACAATTTGGAGTAGATGATGTAATTGGAAAAAGTGATTTAGAAATTTATCCAGATAAAGAAGTTGCAGAGAATTTTATTAAAATTGATAAAGAGATAATGAAAAGTAAACAAGCAAAATATATTGAAGGAATGACTCTAGACAGTAGTGGGGATAGAGTTATAGAAGAAAGTTTTAAAGCTCCTGTTATAAATGAAGATGGACAAGTATGGGGAGTTGTTGGGTTAGCTAGGAATATAACTAATCAAAAAAATTTAGAAGATAGACTTAGATATTTGAGCTATAATGATGCTTTAACTGGAATATATAACAGAACTTATTTTGAAGAAAAAATTCGAGAATTAAATAATGAGCAGCACCTTCCTTTAGGAATAATTATGGGAGATGTGAATGGTTTAAAGTTAGTTAACGATTCCCTAGGACATCTAGAAGGAGACAAGTTATTAAAAAGCATAGCAGGAGTTCTTAATAAAGCTTGTGGTGATAAAGGTTATGTCTTTAGATGGGGCGGAGATGAGTTTATGATACTTCTACCAAATTGTAATGAATATTCCTGTGAAAGAATGGTAGAAAAAATAAGAAGTGAGTGTAAGAAGGATGATTATAGTTATATTGAACTTAGCATTGCCCTTGGTGAAGTTGTTAAACACTCTCTAGAAGAAGATATTGATAAGTGTATTAAAGAAGTGGAAGAGAGAGTGTATAGGCAAAAACTATTAGAACATAATAGTGTTAGGAGTTCTATGATGAACTCGCTAAAAAAGAGTTTAGAAGCTAAGAACATGGAAACAGAAGAACATACTGAAAGAGTAGAATCTTACGCATTGGAAATAGGAAAGAGATATGGTTTTAAGAGTTCCCAAATGGATGAATTAATGATAATAGCTAGACTACATGACATTGGGAAAATTGCTATAGAGGAAGATATACTTTTAAAACCAGGTCCCCTTACAACAAATGAATTTGAAGTGATGAAAACTCATGCAGAAAAGGGATTTAGAATAATCAATGCTTCTAGTGAAATAATTAATGTGGCAAAATGTGTTTTAACTCATCATGAAAAATGGGATGGAAGTGGATATCCATTAGGCATAGCAGGAGAAGAAATACCGCTTATGGCAAGAATTATTGCTATTGCGGATGCCTATGATGTTATGACTCATGATAGGGTATATAGAAAGGCCATGAATAAAGAAGAGGCTATTAAAGAATTAAAGAGATGTGCAGGTACCCAATTTGATCCAGTACTAGTAGAGCTATTTTTAAAATGTTTAGATAACAATGAAGAAAAAAATAATTAAGAAATAAAGGGTTGAGAAGTAGCGAAACACCTTGATAAAGGGTGATGTTGAATAAATACTTCTTGCCCTTTTTTTTGATTCATATTAGATATATATCTAATCACTATTGACAATTATCTAATATAATCATAAACTAACAATAGGAAGAAATTTTAATAATATATAAATTATGTAAGGGAGGTATAGTTATGGATTTAGCTGTAGAAAAGAAAAAAATAGGATATAAGGATATACTTATGGATAAAAATTTTTGCTTATTTATCATTGGTAATCTTATTTCAAGATTTGGGGATTCTATTGACACCATTGCCTATGGATGGATGGTATATGAGATTACAGGGAGTACTGCGTTAATGGCTTTAATTTTTGGGGTTAATGCTATTCCAACAATATTATTTCAACCTATTGCGGGTGTGTTTGTAGACTATAAAAAGAAGAAAAATGTAGTTGTCCTTTGTAATTTAGGGAGAGCTACAGTAGTAACTATCACAGCATTGATGTTTATATTTGGATTACTTAAGCCATATCATTTATTTATATTTATCTTCATGAATTCTACCTTTGAGTCCTTTGAAGGACCAGCAGCAATAGCAGCCTATCCACTAATTATTGAAAAAGAAAAGTTTGCCTATGCAAGAGCAGTACAATCTACTTTATCTAGAATTGTGGAGTTAGTTGGTCTTGCAGTGGCGGCTGGAATCATTGCAGTTATTGGTATTGGTGGCGGAATGATTGTTAATGCAGTTAGTTTTTTTCTCTGTGGAATATTTATGGCTATGGTCAGATATAAAGAAGAGATTTTAAAGAAACAACAGTTAAATATGAAGGGGTACTTCGGAGATTTAAAGGATGGATTTATATATTTAAAAACTAGTAAAATTTTGATGTCAATAACTATATTTGCGGCATTAATAAATTTATTTATGATACCTTTTAACACTTTAGGAGTTGCATATGTAAATGAAGAGTTGTTAAAAGGTCCTGAAGTAGTTGCAATGATTAGCTTTAGCTTAACTGCAGGGATGCTTATTGGTGGTGCTATATATCCTAAAATAGCAGAAAAATTTAAAGGAATTAATTTATTTATAATGTCAGGGGTAATCCTAGGGATTTCATATTTATCTTTAGCATTTATACCTATGATAGGTGTGGATTTAGCACTTTATGTTGTTATCATTTTAGTAGGCTTTTTATTCGGTGCATCTGCTAGTATATTTATGATGATAATAAATATAGCTTTTATGCAAAAAACAGAACAACAATATTTGGGAAGAGCAGCAGGAATACTTAATTCATTATGTATGGCAGCTACACCAGTAGGATCCCTAGTAGTAGGAAGTCTTTGTGTATTCTTAAGCACAGCTCAACTATTCTTAATATTCGGAATAGGTATGGTGGTATTATTCCTATGTCAACGTTATAATAAAAGCATGCAGGAAATTTAAGTGACAATCTAAATATTTGATTTAGTTATTGGAACTTACTCATCTGAAGGACGAGAGAAGGAGTTTCATATGAAATATATAGTAGAGAATAACATTAATTTAATTGAGGAAGTGAAAAATACTCTTTATTTTATAGTTAATGAAGAAAAAATAGTTAACAAGCTCAGGGACAGTTTTAAAAAGTATGGCGAAGATATAGATAAATATATGAATAAGGATTTAAAAAGCTTTTTTAAATTTATCGAAAAATTTAAGACTAGAAATAAGATACCTATGGATAGACTTAAGATATTCTTTAATGATATTAGTGAAGTTCATGAAAAAACACATTGTATAGCTAGTATTTTTGTTAACAATATAACCGAGGAGGAACTAATTGAGGGACGCAATAGAATTCGCAATTTAGATTCCATGGAACTAAAGGAACTTGCTATGAAGGAAATTCTATGTCAAGATGATTATCTTAGAGATGATTTTCCTGATAAGGATGATTTATCTAGCCTAGATGCAGAAAAAGAATTTATGCCTTATCTTATAGAAAGATGTACTTTAGACAGTGAATCTAAGTGGTGGCTTACGGTTATTTCTCAAAATCCAAAGGAGTATTTAAGCGAACTTATTGATATGATTATAAATTCTATAGATGTATTTAAGGAAGCTTTTAAGGTTATGGAAAAAGAAGTAGAAAAATTTATATATGATCTTAGAGATTTAATTAAAGAAAACCCTAAATTTATCTCTGATTCCACAGGTATTAAAATCTTTGATCAGTGGGAAGATGATATTTATATCTTTCCAAGTATAATTAGATTTAATTCAGTATCATTTTTATCAACCATAAGCCCTGTTTTTAATAATAAAAGAAGAGAATATATGTACTTTGGATGGAAGGTTTATGAACTTTTGAGTGCTTCTGTAGGAAATGATAATGAGGAAAAAATTCTAATTGATAGATTAAAGTGTCTAAGCGATAAAAGTAAATTTAATATTATAAAGATGCTTAAGAAAAAGTCTATGTTCGGGCAAGAAATTGCAGCGGCTCTTTCTCTTACTACAGCTACTGTTTCTTATCACATGAATGCTTTAATTGTAGCTAAATTAGTATATATGGAAAAGGTAGATAATAAAATTTTTTATAGTGTAGATAAAGATACTATGAAGGAATTCTTAAGGATTTTAAATAAAGAGCTAAACTAATAGCTCTTTTTTACTTTAATAATTTTACAATTTGAGATATAATTGTATACGAAGTTATTTATCTGAGCATTATCAATATGGTTAAATGCTATGATATAAATTTAAATTCGACATAAATAAAGTAAGAATGGAGTGTATTACATGGCAGTTTTAGTAACTGGAGGAATGGGCTATATCGGTAGTCATACTACTGTTGAGCTATTAAAAGAGGGGTATGAAGTTGTTATTGTAGATAACTTAAGTAATAGTAAAGAGTTAGTAAAGGATAGAATTAAGGCTATTACAGGAAAAGAGCCAAAATTCTATAAATATGATGTTTTAAACAAGGAAGATATGGACAAGGTTTTTAGTGAAAATACTATAGATTCAGTAATTCATTTTGCAGGTTTTAAGGCTGTGGGAGAATCTGTGGCTAAGCCCCTAGAGTACTACCACAATAACTTAACTAGCACTTTTGTACTTTTAGAATTAATGAGAAAATATGGAGTTAAAAATTTTGTATTTAGCTCATCAGCTACTGTTTATGGAGATGCAAAAATTATTCCAATTACAGAGGAAGCACCGCTATCTGCTACAAATCCATATGGAAGAACAAAGCTAATGTTAGAAGAAATTTTAAGAGATTTATATAGCTCTGATAATTCATGGAATATAGCATTACTTCGTTACTTTAATCCAGTAGGGGCCCATGAAAGTGGAACTATTGGAGAAGATCCATGTGGTATTCCAAATAATTTAATGCCTTTTATTACAAAGGTTGCTATAGGTGAGCTTAAGGAGCTTAGTGTATTTGGGGATGATTATGACACACCAGATGGTACAGGAGTTAGAGATTACATTCACGTAGTAGATTTAGCTAAAGGTCACTTAAAAGCATTAGAAAAATTAAAAACTAATTCAGGTCTTGTAACCTATAACTTAGGAACAGGAAATGGATATAGTGTTCTTGATATAGTTAAGGCATTTTCAGAGGCTAGTGGAAAAGAAATTCCTTATAAAATTACAGCAAGAAGACCAGGAGATATTGCAACCTGTTATTCAGATCCAAGAAAGGCTAATGAAGAGTTAGGCTGGAAGGCTGAAAAGGGGATAAAAGAAATGTGTGAAGATTCTTGGAGATGGCAAAGCCAAAATCCAAAAGGATATGAAGAGTAAAGTAAACTTTATAATATAAATTGAAAGTGCTTGGCAAGACATCTTACATGAAATTAGTAAGATATTTTGCAAAAGCACTTTTGTTTTTATCTTATCTTATGAAGTTGGTTCTTAATTTTTCTTCCTTTTTAGGTAAGGATATTCCGGCTTTTTTACCGGCTTCTATAGATTTTAATAGCCAAGCCATATTTTTACCAAGAGTTCTCATTGTTTGCATACCTTCAAGGTCTTGTTTTACTTCCTCAGGAGTATTTCCATGAACCATATTCCAGTATTGTGAAGAAACTATTGGCATGTTTGAGATAGTAAAGTATTTATTTAATTGGTCAAAGGTAGCAGAGGAACCACCTCTACGACAACTTACAATAGCAGCCCCAGGCTTATATTCAAAGCCACTACCTGCATAGAAAAACCTATCCAAAAATGATGTAATCATACCAGAAGCACCAGCATAGTGAACTGGAGAACCAAAGATAAATCCATCAACATCCTTAGCTTTTTCTAAAGCAATATTAACAGTATCATCATTAAAAACGCATCTTTCACTACCACTTTTATAGCAGTGACCACACCCCATACAGCCTCTAATAGGAGCCTTGCCCACATGTAATATTTCTGATTGTATATTTTCTTTTTCTAGTTCCATTGCTATTTCACATAAAGCAGTATAAGTACATCCTTTTTCATTAGGACTACCGTTTATTAATAGTACTTTCATTTTTAAATTTCCTCCAATACAATAATAGATTAATAAATAAATTATAGCATTATTTATTTTAAAGTGTATGATTTATAACAAGTAAACTAGATTTTTAAATTAATCTTTTTAAGATTTAAAAGAGTAAAAATGTGTAAAAGTTATAGGGATATAGTTAATAATAAGGTATAATAATTATATATTGTAAAAATATATAAAAAATTTAAGCATACATTATTAATATATTTAGTGAGGAGTCTGAAATGGAGTGCTTATTAAGGGAATTAAGAAACCAGGATATTTCTAATAGAATTTATGTTATTGGAATTGATGGATTAGGAGGAGCGGGTAAAAGCACAATAGTTAATTCATTAAAAGTGCAATTACAAAAGGAAAAGTATCATACTTATGTGTTGCATATTGATGACTTTATACATCCAAAACATATTAGATATGATGAGTCTAAAGAAGAATGGGATTGTTATTACAATATACAGTGGAGATATGATTATTTAGTGAAAGAAATTTTATCACCTGTAAAAAGAGGAGATGAAATATATAAATTAATAGAGTTATATGATAAAGAAAATGATGGATATATTAAACAACAAGTTTTAATAGAACATGGTACTGTTTTGCTTTTAGAAGGGATATTTCTACAAAGAAAAGAGATAAGAAGGTATTTAGATTTTATAATTTATCTTGATGTACCACAAGAAGTTAGATTAAGTAGAGTTATAAAAAGAGATGGGTATATAGGTGGATTAAAGGATATAAAATGCAAATATGAAAGGCGTTACTTCCCAGCGGAAGAAAAATATATCTTAGATTATTCACCAATTGAAAATGCTGATTTGGTAGTAAAATAGGGAGGAGAGATGTATGAAGAGAAAATTTATACTTTGGATTATGTTTTTTCTAGTTATAACTAATATAGTATTCATTGGTACAACTATTTGGTACAAAACTAAGATGGATAAACAAGAATTTAAAGTGTATTCATTTCAGGGAGAAAACACAGATATAAGAATAACTGATGGATTAATTATTATGTCTCCTAACAAACATATAGTTAGTGGCGGTAATATACAGTATATAGGAAGCAAAGAAGAACAAATTGAATCATATTCTGAAAGTATCTATTTAGATAAAGAAGGAGATAAAGATGTAGTTTTATTAAAAACAGTTTCAATGGAAATGGACAATAAAGGAACATCTTTATCTGATGAACTTTTGTTAAATAAAAGTATAGGAGAAATCAGTTCACAACAATTATTCAATGAAGAACAGTTGGGTCTTATCAAGAATAATCTTTATTTCAGCCTTCGATATTCAACAGTTGATGGAGAAATAGAAAATTCCATAATTATGCTAAATGTAGAAGAATTCAATATGAGAGAAAATAAATAAGTATTTTAAATTAAGAAAGGAGTCTATAGATGGAGGTAAATAATAAAATAATAATAATTTCTATTATAAATGTTATTTTGATATTTGTAATTTTAATAGCTATATATAAAGGCATAAAATGGTGTAAAAACTTTGTTAATAGAAATAAAGAAATAGATGAAAAGCTAGATATTATTTTAAAAAAGTTGAACAATGAGGATAGCAACAGTATTTAATTTAGAATCGTAATTATTTATACACAGAAACAATGAAAATGTTTACGATGGGCTTGGAGGAAATTTATAATGAATATGAACAACATTAAAGCCATTTTATTTGATTCGGGAAGAACTTTAAATGCACCTAGGACAGGATATTGGTTTATTACACCTAACTTCTTTAATATTATTAATGACACAAGCTTTCAATGTACAGAAGAACAATTAAGTGAAGCAATGAATAAAGCCTGTGATCATATTAATAAAATATTATTAGTAAAAACAGAAGAAGATGAATTTGCGATGTTCAAGGAGTTTTATGAAATAGTACTAAAAGAAATAAAGTATACGAGTATAAATGAGGAAATAATTAATTCTTTGGCAAGTGATAATGTATATAATGATGATAAATTTTATTTTTTTGATGATGTGGAACCTGGGCTACAAAGATTAAAAGATAAATATATTTTAGGGGTTGTCTCAGATACATGGCCATCCTTAGAAAGAGTATTTATTAATAAGAGTCTAAGAAAATATTTTTCTACATTTGTTATGTCATCAATTTATGGCTCCTATAAAGCTGAAAAGGTACTTTTTAAAATAGCTATTGAAGAAATCGGAGTAAAACCAGAGGAAGTAATTTTTATAGATGATAGTGAATCAAATCTTATTGCGGCAGAAGATTTTGGTATGATTCCAATTCTGATTGATAGATATGATAGGAATGATATTGAAAGTAAGTACCCTATAATTAAATCTTTAAATGATTTAAATTAGTAGAGGGTTCTATTATTAAACTAATGGCAAAGTAATATTTAACTATGCAATGGGGAGCTAAGATGAAGATATTAATATTTATATAGATATATTGGTATATATTTAACTATTTAAATAGTTAAATAGTTGTTTTATTCATGCGGGTTTCAGAGAATTACTACCTAAATAACATAACTAAGTTTTGGTAGAAAAACTAATATAGCACTATATTTAAAAATCATAATATAAAGTAAATATTAAAAGGTTTGGAGATGTGAAAATGAGCAAAGAAGAAAAAAAATTAGAAAGGTGGAAGAGGATAAAGAATAAAGGTATAATTGCTTATCTGCTTAAAATTGGAATATTTTATGATGGATTATTCTTCTTTTTAATATGGACATTTTTAGTACCTTTTATAGATGGTGATTTAACATTTAATTTTATAGGCAATGAAATTTTTAAGACTAGGATAATTGTTTTTGCAATTATTAGTCCATTGTTTGGCATATTAATGGCTTATATAAGATATAAGGGTTTTGAGAAAAAGTATGAACAAGATAAGTTTTAGAATTAATTTAGAATAGAAAAAAGGAGGTATAAATCTATGTCAATTAGAACAAAAGTTATTGTTATTGAGCCTTATAATGAAAAATGGAAGTTAGAATTTGAAAGAATTAGGGACATGCTAAATTCTTATATTGGAGATTTGGTTTTATCAATTGAACATGTTGGAAGTACTTCAGTGGAAGGACTCTCTGCAAAACCTATCATCGATATAGATGTGGTTATGGATAGTTATGATAATTTCCCTGAAATAAAGAAGAGGTTAGAAGAAGCTGGATATCATCATGAAGGGAATTTAGGCATTGAAGATAGAGAGGCTTTTAGTTATGTGAAAAATAGATTTATGCCATATCACTTATATGTATGTCCTAAAGATGGTAAAGGATATTTAGAGCATATTGCATTAAGAAATCATCTTAGAACAAATAGAGATGCACGAGAGGATTATGCAGCATTGAAAACAAAGCTAGCTAAAGAATATAGATACGATGCTGATACTTATTGCGAGAGAAAGACAAAATTTATTCAGAAAATCTTAAATAAGACACTATACTCTAATAAGTCTTAGAGTATATATGAAATGGCACTTTTTATCCGATGACTACCAGCTCTAATACTCCCATCTCTTCAAAGTGGGAGTAAAGAGCTGATACGTCCCTGGATAACGAGTTCTTAGTATCAAAAATACTGATACTTAGAAATCTGTTTATATGTATTTCTTCAATTATTACATAGGTTTAAATAGAAAGATCTAACTAATTTAAATCAGTGTTATCTTCATCCTTTTCTTCAGTATTTAATAAACCAGCATCTAAATATTCACTTCCAAAGGAATGCATCATTTCTAGAATAGGTATGATTTCTTTACCAACTTCAGTTAAACTATATTCAACTTTAGGTGGGACTACAGGGTATACTTTTCTAGATATAAGCTTATCTTCTTCTAAACTTCTCAATTGTGAAGTTAGCATTTTTTGAGTTACCTTAGGTAACCTCTTTTTAATATCACTAAATCTCAAGGTACCATAACTTAAATACCATAAAATTAATAATTTCCATTTACCAGATAGAAGATTTTGTACCACCACCATGGGGCACGTAGAGTACTTAGTTCATTGATTTCTCATATGACATTCTTCATGTCTAGGAAATATGCATAGCAAATTCTTATCCATTATATTCACCGTCCTAATAGTATATTTATAATATTATAGTATAAAAAAGTAACTACATATAAAAAAGTCTATAACATACTCTGCATTATACCATGAATTTTATATATGTTAAATTTCAAATCCACTATTAACATTATTATAAGATTTTCTAATATTATTTATGAATATATTAGTATCTTTTATGATACTATGTCACAAAAAGTATAGTTAATGAGAATAAAGTGCCTACTTCCTAGAAAGATATTTTGTGATTATAATAAAGTTAAATTAAGAGATAGAAAAAACAGATTAAAAAAATATAAAACATTATGAGAATGTACAAGGAGGATTTACTATGAATATAAAATTACAAGAAAAATATCAACTATATATTGATGGTCAATGGAGAGAGGCTTCTGATGGAGGCGTATTGAAAACTTACAATCCTGCTACTGGAGAATTCTTAGCTGAAATAGCAGATGCTACAGAAAAAGATGTAGATGATGCAGTTAAAGCAGCTGAAAGAGCTTTCATAACTTGGGGAAAAACAACAGTTGCTGAAAGAGCAGATGTGTTAAACAAAATTGCAGATGTCATTGATGACAATGCAGAGTATTTAGCTACTATTGAAACTATGGATAACGGAAAACCAATTAGAGAAACCACAGGAGCTGATATACCTCTTGCAGCAGATCATTTTAGATATTTTGCTGGAGTTATTCGTTCAGATGAGGGTAGCTCAACAATGCTTGATGAAAATACTTTAAACATAATATTAAGAGAACCAATTGGGATTGTAGGACAAATAGTACCTTGGAACTTCCCATTCTTAATGGCTGCATGGAAGCTTGCTCCAGTATTGGCAGCAGGGGATGTTTCAGTATTTAAACCATCAAGCACAACTTCATTAAGTGTACTTGAGCTTATGAGATTAATAGAGAATATAGTTCCAAAGGGTGTAATTAATATAGTTACAGGCAGAGGCTCAAAAAGTGGAGAATATCTACAACATCATAAAGGCCTTAATAAATTAGCCTTCACTGGATCAACAGAAGTAGGTAGGAAAATTGGACTTTCAGCAGCTGAAAATATCATTCCTGCAACTCTAGAACTTGGAGGGAAATCTGCTAATATATTCTTTAAAGATGCAGATTTAGATATAGCTTTAGAAGGACTTCAACTAGGAATTCTCTTTAATCAAGGACAAGTTTGCTCAGCGGGATCTAGAATTTTTGTACAAGAAGATTTTTATGATGAATTTATAGAAAAAGCAGTTAAAGCTTTTGAAAAGGTTAAGGTGGGTAACCCATTAGATAATAATACTCAAATGGGAGCACAAGTAAGTGAGGCTCAACTTAATAAAATTCTTAGCTATGTAGAAATCGGTAAGAAAGAGGGAGCTAAAGTAGCTACAGGTGGAGAAAGATACACTGAAGGCGATGCTGCTAAAGGTTACTTCATGAAACCAACTCTACTTGTTGATGTTACTAATGACATGAGAGTTGCTAGAGAAGAAATCTTTGGACCTGTAGGAGTTGTTATTAAATTCAAGACAATAGATGAAGTAATTGCCATGGCAAATGATAGCGAATACGGTTTAGGTGGAGGGGTATTTACTAGAGACATTAATAAAGCTATACAAGTTGCTAGAGGTATTAGAACAGGACGTGTATGGGTAAATACTTATAATAGTTTCCCAGCTGGAGCACCTTTTGGAGGATATAAGAACTCAGGAATAGGTAGAGAAACTCATAAATCTGTCCTAGATGCTTATACTCAAATGAAGAATATTATGGTTAATTTATCTGAAAAACCAAGTGGAATGTATGTAAGATAGGTTTAATAAATATATAAAGAAGGCTATGGACTTTGATTCATAGCCTTCTTTTACCATTTATCTCTTTATCCTAAGGTAAAGTATGATATAATACAAAAGATAAGATTTAGCTTAATAAGTTAATAATACTTTATATAGATACTGTAGATAAGAGAGGAAGTAAAAGATGGGAAAAATATTAGTACTAGCAGAGAAACCTTCAGTAGGTAGAGACTTAGCTAAGGTTTTAAAATGCAATCAGAGTAAGGGTGCATACATAGAGGGAAGTAAGTATGTGGTAACTTGGGCACTAGGTCACTTAGTGGGACTACAAGATCCTGAGGACTATGATGCCAAATATAAAAAGTGGAGCATGGAAACTTTGCCAATGATTCCAAAGCATATGAAACTCACAGTTTTAAAAAAGACCCAAAAGCAGTTTTATGAAATAAAAAAGCAAATGCTAAGAAATGATATAGATGAGATAGTTATTGCAACAGATGCGGGAAGAGAAGGAGAGTTAGTGGCACGTTGGACAATAGAAAAGGCTGGAGTAAAAAAACCACTAAAGAGATTATGGATTTCTTCTCAAACTGATAAGGCAATTTTAGACGGATTTAAAAATTTAAAACCAGGTAAAGATTATAATAATTTATATAAGGCAGCGGTGTGTAGAGCAGAGGCAGATTGGCTTGTAGGACTTAATGTAACTCGTGCCCTTACTTGTAAATACAATGCTCAGCTTTCAGCAGGAAGAGTTCAATCTCCAACCTTAGCCATGATAGTTCAAAGAGAAGAAGATATTAAAAACTTTATTCCTAAGGATTACTATACAATTACTGCCAAGGCTAAAGAATTTTCACTACAGTGGGTTGATAAGAATAATTATCAAAGCACTTTTAATGAGGAAGTAGCTAATAAAACCCTAGTTAAGGTTAGAGGTCAAGAAGCAAGTATTATAGATATAACTGAAAGCCTAAAGAAAAAGCCATCACCTGCTCTTTATGATTTAACAGAGCTTCAAAGAGATGCCAACAAAATTTGGGGATATTCTGCAAAGCAGACCCTTTCTATAATGCAAAGACTTTATGAAAATCATAAGATATTAACTTATCCAAGAACGGATTCAAGATATATAACTACAGATATAGTAGCTACACTTCCAGAGAGATTAAGAGCTATATCTATAGGAGCATATAGGGCAGCAGCTACAAATATCCTAAAAGGTAAAATTACTCCAAGCAAGAGCTTTGTAGATAATAGTAAGGTATCAGATCACCATGCCATAATTCCTACAGAGCAAAGTCCTAATATGTCTAACTTAAGTTCAGAGGAAAGAAATATTTATGATTTAGTAGTTAAGAGATTTTTAAGTGTTATGATGCCACCTTTTGAATATTTACAAACTAATATAGTGACAGAAATAGCTGGAGAGAAGTTCGTAGCTAAAGGAAAAGTTATAAAATCTAAGGGATGGAAAGCACTATATGATAGAGAAGACATGGAGGATTCTAACGAAGAAGATGGATTAAAGGATCAAGTACTTCCAAAGCTTAATATTGGAGATAAATTAAAGATAAACTCTGTAGATATAAATAAAGGTAAAACTAAGCCACCGGCAAGATTTAATGAGGGAACACTACTTTCAGCTATGGAAAATCCACATAAGTATATTAATGTTTCAAAGGATGCAGCAAAGACCTTAAATGCAACTGGTGGATTAGGTACTGTAGCTACAAGAGCAGATATTATAGAAAAATTATTTAATTCATTTTCTATAGAAAAGAGAGGAAAGGAAATAGTTCCAACCTCTAAGGGAAAACAACTTATAGAATTAGTTCCAAGTGATCTTAAGTCACCACTTTTAACAGCTAAGTGGGAAAGCCAGCTAGAAGATATTAGCAAAGGCAAGGAAGATGCCATGGACTTCATTGTAGAGATGAGAAGATATTCAAGAGCTCTAGTTGAAGATGTTAAAGTCAATGGTAATAAGTTTGTTCATGAAAATGTCACAGGTGCAAAATGCCCTAAGTGCGGAAAATACATGTTAGAGGTTAAGACTAAAACTGGAGTTATGAATGTGTGCCAAGATAGAGAATGTGGTCACAGAGAAGGTGTTAGTAAAACTACCAATGCTCGTTGTCCAGAATGTAAGAAAAAACTTACCCTTAAAGGACACGGAGAAGGTCAAATCTATGTATGCCCAGGGGCAAACTGTAACTTTAGAGAAAAGGCATCCCAATTTAATAAGAGATTCGAAAAAGGTGGAAAAGTTGATAAGAGGGATGTTAATAACTATATGAAGAAAATGAAAAAAGAAGCAGAACAAGAAGCCGCTAATGATAATCCATTTGCAGCCCTTGGAGATCTATTCAAGAAATAAGGAGAAATAACTATGGATGGAACTAAAAGAGCAGATATAAAAATAGGCTCAAAGGTCTTAGTAGTAAAGAAGGAAGATCAACGCACAGGAAAATTGACAGAGGGAACAGTTACAAGGTTATTAACTAATTCTTCAGTACATCCAAGAGGTATTAAGGTAATGCTTGAAGGTGGAATAGTTGGTAGAGTTCAAAAAATATTATAATTAATAAAAATAAGCTTTGAATACTAAAATCGGTATTCAAAGCTTATTTTTTGTGCGCCCAGCATGGGCGCAATCTAACGGGTGAAAGTCCCGAGCACGGGTAGATAGTGCCAAGTGCATAGCTTAAGACAAGGGTGTCCATGGTGACATGGAATCTGAAGGAAGTCGGCGGCAAAACTCTGGTCTGACGAACAGAAACTACATATAAGGCATATGTCTGTGGGTAAGGTTGCAAGACAAGCTGAAGCCCAAAACTATCCGAAACAGACGGTGTAAATGTAGCAGATAGATGGAGTGAAAGATTGCGTTCTTACCTGGGGAGGTCTTAGATGAACGTTATAGAAATGAATTTTGAAATAACAACCTTTGCAGTGATGTAAAGCTGAAATCTAAGAAGTCAGCAGAGGTCATAGTAGCAGAAGGGTCATGAACCTTCGGTGAAGGACTGAACGATAGGAGGTTTTGAAACTTTGAATAACACAAAGAAATGTGATAACAGCAGACAACTTCATATTGAAGGCTACCTACAAAAGGATAGAGTGGAACTCGAAGAGTATGTAGGAGCGCCGAGCATTTCATTGACGATAGAAAAGCAACAGAACACCGAAAATAAATACACTGATGAGCTGTTTGAAAGGATTATTGACAGAAATAACTTAAATCAAGCATTTAAGAGAGTTAGAGCTAATAAAGGCAGTCATGGAATTGATGGTATGAAGGTAGATGAACTTCTACAATACCTAAAAGAAAATGGCGACAGCCTTCGGCAATCACTATCGGAAGGTAGTTATAAACCTAATCCAGTAAGGAGAGTAGAAATACCTAAACCTGATGGAAAGAAACGACCACTAGGAATACCAACAGCTGTAGACCGAGTAATACAACAAGCTATCGCTCAAGTTTTAAATCCAATTTTTGAAGAGAAATTCTCAAATAACAGTTACGGATTTAGACCAAATAGGAGTGCACATCAAGCAATTCTGAAATGCAAAGAGTACATGGATAAAGGATATAAATGGGCAGTAGATATTGATTTAGAAAAATACTTCGATACTGTTAATCATGATAAATTAATAGGTCTGGTTTATAAGGAAGTAAAAGATATTAGGGTAATATCCCTCATAAGAAAATATCTACAAGCCGGAGTAATGGATAAGGGTATTTTTAATATTTCTGAAAAAGGCGTACCGCAAGGTGGCAATCTTTCACCACTACTTAGTAATATCATGTTGAATGAACTAGATAAAGAATTAGAAAAGCGAGGATTACACTTCTGTAGATATGCTGATGACTGCAATATTTATGTTAAAACTAGAAAGGCAGCAAACAGGGTAATGGCAAGTATAACAAGGTTTATAGAAGAGGATTTAAAACTTAAAGTCAATAAAGACAAAAGTAAGGTCGATAGACCGTGGAAGTTAAAATATTTAGGATTTACATTCTATTCAAAGAAAGGTGAAATGGGAATAAGAGTACATGAAAGCTCTCTTAAGAAGCTTAAAGCTAAACTAAAAGAAGTAACAGGAAGAAGTAATGCTATGAGCATGGAACTTCGTTCAATTAAATTAAGACAAATTATAGTTGGATGGGTTAACTACTTTAAATTAGCTGACATGAAAAGTACACTTAAAACCTTAGATGAGTGGCTAAGACGGAGAATTCGTTTATGTTATTGGAAACAATGGAAGAAAATCAAAACAAAACATGATAATCTGAAAAAGCTTGGTATTGATGAATACAAGGCTTGGGAATATGCGAATACAAGAAAAAGCTACTGGAGAATATCCAATAGCCCTATTTTAGCAAGAACACTATCTAATAAATACCTTAGAGAACAAGGGTTTATAACATTGACTGAAAAGTATTTATGATTAGGCAATTCTTATTGAACCGCCGTGTACCGAACGGTACGCACGGTGGTGTGAGAGGTCGCTGAATAAAATAATTATTCAGCTCCTACTCGATTCTTCTAATAAATATTATATAGAAATATTTAATGCTCTACTAATAGCTTTTACCTCAAAGCGTAGAACTTCTCTGATTTGAGATTAATCTTTCATCAGCGCACAACAGAGTCTTTAGATGAATTAGTTCAGTTTAATCCCTTAATAAAATCAACTGCTAGATATATTAGATTCCATAAAAGTTATAATATCTATAAAAAGTTATTGTAAACATAATTTTACATAAATGTATTGACATTAACTTCCCATTTTGATACAGTGGTTACAATACAAGTTATCTTATTATGGTTTATTTGTATAATATTTACTAGGAGGTATTTTTATGAAAAAGAAAATAGGTTTAATGTTATTGGGGGTATTAGTTGTATCACAAGTCTCAGTCTTTGCTTGGACAAGTGTAGGGAATGGTACAAGAGGTACAGCTTATGGAACAGTGTATGCTGGAGATGTTAATAACATAGCAATGACTAATTACACATTAACTAATATGGATGGTTCTGGTAAAGCTAGAATTTATGTGCCAGAATATGGAAATGTCTACGGTTTATCAGTAAGCAGAACAACCACTTCGAAAAAGTCTTCGGCATCATACACCTTTTATGGGTTCTCATCGACTGGTCAGCATACTCATTATTACACTGAAGCATTAATTTACTAATATATCAGAGGAAGAGAGCTGTTATATGCAGCTCTCTTAAAAATGAAAAGAGGTCTAAGAAATTATGAAAAAGCTAAGCTATATTTTTACCGCAATTTTAGGCTTATTAATTACTATAACTATATATTCAGAATTCAATGAGACATACTATTTCAATATAAAAGATTTTCATAATAAAAAATATATGGATATGCAGGTTACAGATGTGCCTCTTTCTGTAGCGGATAATAATATGACCATGCCTCAATTAATCGACAGTCTACAAGAATTTGCAGAAGAGAATGATGCTGAAATCCATATTGTAAGGGGAAAAAATGACGACCTTAACAGACAAGTAGCAGAACATTTTATCTATTCTAGTACCTTTGATGTTGATAATTTTATCTATACTGATGAGGATAGCAAGGTTTCTTTTTCTGATAAAAAAGAAAACCGCTATTATGCTATGGATAGTAATGATAGCAATGCAATAAAGATAAAATTATTGGATGATTATTATAGCACAGGAATATTATATAGTCTTCAATCCTACAGACCACTTCATCAATTGAAAAATGTCATTGATGATGGAGACATACAATTGTATGTTTCATTTTATGAAGAAGATATAAATGCTATGAATGCTCTAAAAAAATCTTTAATGAATAAATTTTCTCTTACTAATGAATCCTTTATTCAAAGTGATAGAGGCAAGTCATCTGAAAGTGCTATAGGGACAAACCTTCAGCTAATTATTATTTTGGTTGTGGTAAATATCATACTTATGACAAGTTTTATAAACAAGAAACTCAAGGAAATCAGCATTAGAAAGATGAATGGTAATAAGAATCATCAGATTATGAGAAGAGTTATAGGGGGATATATTTCAAGGGAAATCATTGTTTTTTCTTTGACAGTTATTATAACCTTTGCTGTACTAGTAGGAGAAATATCTCCTATGTCATACAATATTATAAAACCAATCTATATTACCTCTATACTATTCATACTAGGACTAACATTGCTTATGGGAATCCTTTATTTTTATATAAGGTATGTTTCATCCTTAGTAAGTTTGAAGAAAAGCAGTGTAAATATGAAATTAGTATTCTTAAATCTGGTGGTGAAAATCATACTCATGGCAATAATAATTTCACCTATGATTTCACAGGTAAATAAAGGAATTATCGCTTCTGAGAATCTATATAATCATTTAAAGTATTATGATAAAGAAAACTATAGGTATACCGTATCAGGAACCAGCAAGACATCTTTTAACTCGAGTATGGAAGACATTGAAAAAATTAGCGAAGATTATTTTAAGGTTTTGGAAAAGGAAAAGGGTACTTATACTGATTTTGATTTTTCTAATAAAGCAAATATAACATTTTCCAATGAAGATGAAAGTGAGAATTTTGTTCCATCTATCAATGTAAATAAAGAATATCTACGAGATTATAAAATTAAAAATGAACAGGGAGAAATAATTAATGTTGATTCGATTTCAACTAATACAATTTTTATACCAGAAAAATACAAGGATAAAGAAGCTATTAAAATGATAAATGAAAATGAATTATTTGAGAAGGTTTATGTTACCTTTGAAAGGCCGTTCTATAACCCAGACATCACTGCAACTAGGGCTACTAGTGATGATCCCTTGGTATACATTATTACTGATTTTTTACCAGGATATGCCCAGCCTATGTACCAATATGCACGCTATAGAGATGTTGAATCTCTTGAGGCAACCCTAAAGGAAATGGGATACGAGAATAAATATAGAATTACTGATAATAGTGGAATATATGATTATTATATGAAAATGTATGCTAAAACTTTTAGTAAGACTGTAGGGATTATTCTTTTGTACGTCTTCATCATGCTGGTATTCCTATATCAAAGTGTCTATCTTCACCTTGAGGAAATTAAGAAGGAGATATCTGTAAAGTATCTTTTAGGACACAGGTTCTGGTCTAGATACAGTGGACTTGTTATTTTTAACCTGAGCCCCCATATTATACTTCTTCTATCAGCTGTGGGGATATTGAAGATTCCATTTAATGAAGCAGCACTGTTTGTAGCAGTGTTCATGGCAATTGAAATAATCTTCATGGTCTATCTAATTAAGAAGTTTGAGAAAAATGCCGTATCAATGGTACTTAAGGGGGAATAGAAAGTATGGAAAATGTAATACGTATAGAAAATATGAACAAATCCTTCAAGGATGTGGAGATTTTTAAGGATTTCAGCCTTGAAATTAAAAAAAATAGTTTTACTATCATCAGCGGTACTTCTGGATCTGGAAAGTCTACTCTTCTCAATATAATAGGTCTTTTAGATACCAAGGATAAGGGAAATATCTATCTATTTGAAGAAAAGAATGTACATCCATTTTCCAAGAAAGCAGAGCATCTTCTTAGGGAAAAGATAGGGTACCTTTTCCAAAACTTTGCTTTGGTGGATAATGAAACAGTGGAATATAATCTAAAGATTGCACTGGAGAATGTGAAGGCTAAGAATAAGGAAGAACTCATATCAAATGTTCTAAAGCAGGTGGGACTTCAAGGCTATGAGAAAAAAATGGTATATAAGTGTTCAGGAGGAGAACAGCAAAGGATAGCTATTGCAAGACTTCTACTTAAACCTTGTGAACTGGTTCTTGCAGATGAACCTACAGGAAGTCTTGATCATGATAATAAGATGCTGGTAGTTAGCCTATTACAGAAGATGCATAAAGAGGGGAAAACCATCCTAATAGTTACCCATGATGAAGAACTCATGGAAATTGGAGATAATCATATTAAGCTTAATAATTTTAAATGTGTGAAGTAAGCTTTACTTTTCAATAAATTAAAACAGGTTTTAGATTTGTATTTATGAATCTAAAACCTGTTTTTTTATAGGAGAAAGTGAAATAAAAATTTTATCTCATCATTATAATAAATGTTGCTTTAAGATATAATTTTAAGTACGATAATTATAGTGGTATGTAAATATATTATTATTTGCAATAGGAAAAGAGGATATGATGAGAAAATTTAAATTACTGTGTTTAACACTAATATTTTTTATAATTACAAATATAGCTATGATGATGATAGCGTTTTCAGATACTGAGAGCAAGATAATTAAAGTAGGTTATTATGATTATCCTTCTTTCATTGAAAAAGATAAAGATGGACTTTTTTCAGGGTATGGAGTAGAGTATCTCGAGGAAATATCAAAATATACTAATTGGAATTATGAATATGTATATGATACATGGCCAGAATTATTAGACAAGCTATCTAAAGGAGAGATAGATTTGTTATGTGGGGCTCAGTACACCGAGGATAGAAGCAAGATATATGACTATGTAGATTATTCAAATGGAATAGAACTTACAACTATGTATGTTTCAAGTAAAAATAACAGTGTATTTTATGAAGATTTTGAAGCATTCAATGGCTTGAAAATAGGGTTTTTAAAGGAAAGTTTTCAAAATACGGTCTTTGAAGGTTATGCAAAACAAAATAATTTCTCTTATGAAAAAGTATATTATGATTTTGAAGAAGAAATGATAGCGGACATGGAATCAGGTAATGTGGATGCTATAGTTTTAGGAAGCATTTCAAATCAGAATAGTGGTAGATTAGTTGCCAAATGCGATATTCACCCTTTTTATTATATAACGCAAAAGGGGAATAATGATATCACTAATGAACTTAATGAAGCATTAAGAAAGATAAAACTAGATGATTTAAATTTTGATATGAAATTACGAGAAAAACATTATGGTAATAGTATTTTAAATCAACAACCATTACTTACTCCAAGAGAGGTTGACTTTATAAAAAGAAAGCCGGTGTTAAAAGTGGCTTATAAAGATTATTTAAGTCCTATAGAGTATAGGAATAGCAAGGGTGACTTCTCTGGAATAGTAAGAGATATGTTAGAAGAAATCTCTAGAAAAATAGGTATAGAATTTGAATATGTACAGGTGAAAAATACGGAAGAAGCTATAAAGTTAATGGCAAATGGAAAAGTGGATTTAATAGCTAGTGAATCTAGTATTGAAAAAAATACACATTCTAGACACATTATATTAACTAACCCGTATATATCCTTACCTTTAGTTATAGTTGGAAAAGGAGAAGAATATATAAAAACAGAGAATGTGGATATAGCTATACCTAATGATATGAAAATCAACAAAGAAGCTTTTGAAAATAAATTTGGACAATACAACATTGAGTATTACAATGATTATATTAGTTGTATTAATGCAGTTAAATCGGGAAAAGTAGATATAACAGTATTAGACAGCTACACAGCTAATATTGCTATTAGCAGTATAAAAGATAATAATTTAAAATCAATGAATATTGGGAATTTAAGTTATAATATATCAATTGGAGTAAATCCTAATATAGATTCATTAGTAATACCTATACTTAATAAGGCTATTAATGTTATAGATGAAAAAACTAGAGTAGATATTATTATGAAAAATGTAGTACAAGAATCTATTCCAATAAATTTAAAGGTAGTACTAGTTAAATATAGATTAGAAATTATTATTTTTATATCTTTATTAGTAATAATATCTCTTTTGATATTTTTTTATTTAAAACAACGAAGAACAAAGTATTATGAAAAAATGGCATTTACAGATCCACTTACAGGTCTATGGAATGCTAATAAGTTTAAAGTTAGAGCTAAAAAGATACTTGAGACTAATAAAGGAAAATCCTATGCTCTTATATACAGTGACATAGATAAATTTAAGTTTATAAATGATAATTTAGGATATGAAGAAGGAGATAAAATTATTTGTGCAATATCCAATAAGTTATACAACTCAATGGGGGAAAATGAAATTTTTGCAAGGGTATCTGCAGATAATTTTTTAATACTTGTAGAATACACAAATAAAAAAGAATTAATTGATAGGTTAACAAAATTTGAAAATATTTTTAGACAATTAGAAAAGGTTTTTGCAAAAAATTATAGGTTAATAGTTGTAAGTGGGATTTGTATATTTAATTCTAATGGTATAGAGGTTGAAGATATTATCAATAAAGCTAATATAGCACGTAAATCAGTTAAGGGTTCTCATACAAATAAAATTGCCTTTTATGATAAGTGTTTTGAAAATAAAATTATTGAGGAATTGAAAATAGAAAATAAAATGTATAAGGCCCTTATAAATAGAGAATATAAGGTTTATTATCAACCTAAATATGACTTAAATACAGAGAAAATTGTAGGTGCTGAGGCCTTAGTTAGGTGGCAGGATCCTGAGAAAGGGTTAATTCCACCAGCGAAATTTATACCTTTGTTTGAGAAAAATGGGTTTATAGTAAACCTAGACATGTATGTTTATAAAAGTGTATTGCAGTGTTTAAGGGAAAGATTAGATAATGGAGAAAGTGTAGTTCCAATATCATTAAATGTTTCTAGATTTCATGTTAATAATCCCAATATAGTCAAGGATATTAATGAGTTAGTTAAAAGCTATAACATAGATCCTAAATTGGTAGAGTTTGAATTAACGGAAAGTGCTTTTATGAAAAATGCTGATAGGCTTATAGAAAAAATGATAGGTTTAAAAAAGGTAGGATTTAAAATCTCTGTTGATGATTTTGGATCTGGATTCTCATCATTAAATCTTTTAAAAGAGTTTCCAGCTAATACCTTAAAGATAGATAAAGCATTTTTAGATGAAACAACTAATTCACAGAGGAGTAAAGATATTGTTAAAAGTATAGTTGATATGGCGAAAAATATTAATATGGAAGTAATTTGTGAAGGGGTAGAAACGCGAGAACAGGCGGATTTCTTAAAAGAGATAGGATGTGAAATGGCCCAAGGATATTTATTTGCAAAACCTATGCCTAGGGAAGATTTTGAAGAACTATTAAATGTAAATTATATATAGGATGAATACATAAATTATAAGCTGATATATCATAAAAAGTTTTGATATATTGGCTTTTAATTTGTTTTGGTAACTAATGTTACCGAATTTGTAAAGATATTAATATAAACTCATAGATGTAGAGATTAATAAAATATAATCTGCTTATAAAGGTTAATATAAATTAAGCAGGTTAAAATATATTTAACTAAAGGATTATGATTTACAATTATATTGAAACTATGGCTATAAAGTAATTTCAATATATAAGATAAACATGATTTGAGTTTTAAAATTATTTAAATGTAGGAGGAGAAAATATGAGTTTATATCTTGGAAAAGTACATTATTGGTTATTTAACAAAATATTATGGTTTGAAGGATTAGAGGAAGAAATAATTAATCTAGCTAAGGAAGAGGGACTAGATGTATCTTCATTAGCTAAGGAGATTAATGAAAATCATGGAGAAAAACTGCCAAATCTTCCTTTAGAAGATATGATAGATACAAGTAATATCCATGGGTGGCTACAAGGAAAAATACATTCAGCAGAGGGAAGAATGGCAGCTTGGACAACTAAATTACTAAATAGTAATGAAAAAGTTAAGGCTAAATTAGAAAATATTTATATTCATCAAGGAATGAAAGCAGCTAAGGAAGTTAAAGAAAAATTAGACCCAGCAAGTAATGCTATGGATATATATGATAGAATAAATGACTATATATTAGATGGAATGCCATGTGATAGAGTTAATGAGGTTCTAGTGTCTACGGAAGATATGGTACAGTGGAGTAGAAGAATTTGTGTTCATAAGGACATATGGAATAGAGAATCTGGAGATGTTTCTTATTTCTATAGCTTAAGAGGACTATGGATTAAGGCCTTTGTTAATGAAGTTAATGGTAACTATGAATACGAGGAATTAGGAGATGGAACTCAAATCATTAAAAGAAAGTAGGAGGAGAAAAGATGAATGCTATAGATTTAATGATGGAAGAGCATAAGTATATTAAACGTATGCTTACTGTAGTTAGAAAAGCTACTTACAAATCTCTAGAAGAAAAGAATGTAAATTATGAAGATTTCTATAAGATGATAGATTTCATTAGAAATTATGCAGATGCACATCACCATAAAAAAGAAGAAGTAATTCTTTTTAATAAGATGGTGGAGGAGCTTGGACTTATTGCAGAGAAGACTGTGAAATATGGTATGCTTGTAGAACATGATTTAGGAAGACTTTATATTACAGGACTAAGTGAAGCACTTGAAAATTTAAAATCAGGTAATAAAGAAGCTATACTAGATGTTATTGCTAATGCCATTTCTTATACTCATCTTTTAGAAAGGCATATAGACAAAGAAGATAATGTAATATATAAATTTGCTACTAGAGAATTAAAGCAAGAAATCATTGAAAAGGTAAATGCAGAGTGTGTTGAATTTGAATATGCAAATACTGAAGTTATGAAGAAATATACTTCAATATTAGAGGAGTTAGAGAAAAAATATCTTTAATAATCGGAATAATGAACTTTAAGTACATGAGAGTTTGTGCTTAAAGTTCATTTTATTTATTTTTATTGATATCTAAATTTTACTTACATATTAAAATATATATTCTTTTGAATTTTGGTAACGAATGTTACCGAATATTGTTTTGTGCTTTAGTATACTTTAACTTGTGAAAAGCAATAATAACAATTTAATAGGAGATGAGAAATTTATGTCAATGTTTTGTTATCAATGTCAAGAGACAGCAGGATGTAAAGGCTGTACTATAAAGGGTGTTTGTGGTAAAGATGAGCAAGTTGCAAAGGCTCAAGATTTATTAGTATATGTAACTAAAGGATTAGCTATCGTAAGTAATGAAGGAAGAAAAGTAAATGTTATTGATAGTGTAGTAGATAAATATATTACAGAAAATTTATTTATTACTATTACTAATGCTAACTTCCATAGAGATGCTATTTTAAATAGAGTAAAAGAAACTTTAAAATTAAGAGAAACTTTAAAAAGAAAAGTTGTTAGTGCTGGTGGACAAGTTGGAGAAGTAAAAATAACTGGAGGCTTCTTTAAAAAGATATTTGGTCTACAAAAGAAAGAAATAGTAATGGCAGATGCAGTAGCTTGGACAGCAGATAATACTATAGAATTTGATGCTAAAGCTGAAAAAGTTGGAGTGCTTGCTACTGAAAATGAAGATATTAGAAGTCTAAGAGAACTTATAACTTATGGATTAAAAGGATTATCAGCATATATGAAGCATGCTATGAACCTAAAATATAATGAGAAAGAAATTCATGGATTTATGGCTAAGGCATTAGCTGCAACTTTAGATGATAGTTTAACTGTTGATGATTTAGTAGCACTTGCATTAGAAGCAGGAAAATATGGAGTAGATGGTATGGCATTATTAGATAAAGCCAATACTGAAACCTATGGGCATCCAGAAATAACAACTGTAGATATTGGAGTTAGAAAAAATCCAGGAATATTAATTTCAGGACATGACTTAAAGGATCTAGAGATGTTGTTAGAGCAAACAGAAGGAACAGGGGTAGATGTTTATACTCATGGTGAAATGCTTGCTGGACAATACTATCCTAAGTTTAAAAAATATAAACATTTTGCAGGAAACTATGGAAATGCATGGTGGAAGCAAAAGGAAGAGTTTGAAAAGTTCAATGGTCCAATTCTTATGACTACAAACTGTATAGTAATTCCAGATAAGTCTTATAAGAATAGATTATTTACAACTGGTGCAACTGGAATGCCAGGATGTGCACATATAGAAGCTAATAGAGATGGCATAAAAGATTTTTCTAAGATTATAGAAATGGCTAAAAAGTGTAAAGCACCTACAGAGATAGAAAAGGGACAAATAGTTGGAGGATTTGCTCACAATCAAGTATTAGCTTTGGCTGATAAGGTTGTGGAGGCTGTTAAAACTGGAGCTATAAAAAGATTCTTTGTTATGGCTGGTTGTGATGGAAGAGCCAAATCAAGAAACTACTATACTGAATTTGCTGAAAAACTACCAAAGGATACAGTTATCTTAACAGCAGGTTGTGCAAAGTATAAGTATAATAAATTAAACCTAGGAGATATAGGAGGAATTCCAAGAGTTCTAGATGCAGGACAATGTAATGATTCTTATTCATTAGTTGTTATAGCTCTAAAACTTAAAGAAGTCTTTGGGCTTGATGATGTAAACGCCCTACCAATATCATATAATATTGCATGGTATGAGCAAAAAGCAGTAATAGTATTATTATCACTATTATACTTAGGAGTTAAAAATATTCATCTAGGACCAACATTACCAGCATTCTTATCACCCAATGTTGCTAAAGTTCTTGTAGATAACTTTGGTATTGGTGGAATAACTAATGTAGAAGATGATATGAAAATGTTCATGGAAAGCTAGAATTAAAAGTAATGAAGTATTCAAAGGTAAATTGAGTTTACCTTTGAATACTTTTTTTATAAAATTTTTATATTCTGTAACCTATGTTACCGAATATAGCAGAGTGTTTTAGTATACTTTAACTTGTAAGAGATACTAATAATTTTAAATTATTAGTTATAAATAAAAATTCAAATTATAGGAGGAAAAGAATATGATAAATAAAGATATGACAATAGGTGAAGTTATAAGAATGAAAGAAGGAGCTCCTGAAATTTTAATGAGTTTTGGTATGGGTTGCGTAGGTTGCCCATCAGCTCAAGCAGAAACTCTTGCAGAAGCTGCTATAGTTCATGGATTAGACATAGAAAAATTATTAGCTGCATTAAATTAATATCTTTCACATAGATTTTACTTATGTATATGTAATAGAACGTTAATATACAGGTATTATAAGAAGCAAAATAAGTTTGAAAAGAGGAAATAAAAATGAGTTTAGATAAAAATATATTAGTACCTATAAGTATGAATGATATAGATATTAGGACTAAAGTTATAGCATCAAATGAAAAGTTTAAGACTATATTCTTCAACTTTGTAGCAGGGAGTGGTAAGCCTTATCATACTCATAATGGTTATGCATCAATTCAAATATATGAAGGTGATATAACTATGGAATTTAAAGCAGGAGAAAAGTTTAGATTAAAAAAAGGTGATTTCCTTCCTTTCGATGCAAGAATAGACCATAGTATAATTGCTGAAGTAGATAGTAAGGTACTAGTAACTATTTCTGAAGTTCTAGATTAAAAAATAAAAGTATAATATTATATAAAATCCATATAAAAAAGAAGTATTAAAGGAAAATTTCCTTAATACTTCTTTTTTTATTAATGGCAAGAAAAACCACCATTAAAAAATTGGTTATTAGAATCATTAGAAGGATAATAAAATTCACTATCTATATCATTTTGTATAGTAGAATCATTTATAGAATTTAAATCATCTACTACCTTTATTGTTCCTCTAAGCATGCCCATCCAACAGCTATAGTTTATGTCTCCAGCGTCTGGAGTAAATTCTATTACATTTTCTCCAGAGGATAGAGTCTTTTCAATATTCATAGATGGAATAACAATTTTATTATTACAGAAGTTAATACTTTCACCATCAATTATAAACTCTGTAGGAATTCCCTTTTGAATATAAACTACATTTGGAGTATATCCTTGATTATTAGCTGCAATCCTTATAACTTGCTTTCCATTAGAAATTGTTGCTTTACTAGCTGAAGATTTATCGGATATAGTTGTATTATTATTTCCACCTAAAGATAAGGAATTAGGCATTAAATTAACTCCTATTAAAGACAAGCCACGATTAGTCATAATAATACCTAAAATTATGATAATACCACCACTGTATTTAATTAATCTTTTGGAATTTTTCTGACTAAGTACATTAGCAATAGCTCCAAAGCCTAGCATTAAAGGAATTGTACCTAGGGCAAAGAAAAACATTGAAGTTGCACCAGCTATGACACTTCCAGAAGCTAGAGCATAAAGCTGCATTGTTTGTAGGGGACCACAAGGCATAAACCCATTTAAAAATCCTACTATAAGAGGGTTTCTAAATTTTTTCTGGGAGTTACAGTTACTCCAAGGAAGCTTTATAGAAAATTTTCTAAGGGCTTTAAAACCATATAAGTTTAAACCCATAATTACCATAAATACACCTGCAACTATTGCTATGAAGCCTTGAACTCCAAAGGAAAGAGAAAAAGCTTTACCAATACCACCTACGATACCACCTAAAACCGTATAAGAAATTAAACGGCCTAAATTATACATAAGTCCAGGTTTAAATTTGTTTTTTTCAGGTACAATAGAAGATGTAATACTTTGGGACATCATTATTCCACCACACATACCCACACAGTGTAGAGATGTGAAAACACCAATGGTAAATAGAGCAATGTAACTAACTTTACTACTTAAAGCAGAAGACATATCAAATACGCCAGTACCTTTGCCAAGGCGTATCATAAGTAAAGCTATAAGGACTATTCCCATAATGGGTAAAAGTTCTGAGTTACTCTTTTTTTTATCACTAGTAACTTTGTAGCCGGATTTTTCAATGGTAGCAACTATGGTAGAATAGGATACTTTCTCAGCATCATATTCAACATGGACGGTTCCCTTAGTATAGTTTGCTTTTACAATTGTAACTCCTGAAATCTTTTTTAAATGTCTTATTATAGTATTCTCGCAAGACGTACATACCATATTATCAATATTTAGGGTTATAGATTTATTAGACAAAATTATCACCTCATACTTAATTTTAAGATAGTAGCTAAAGTATATATTTAAGTTATGTAGATTTTATGGAGGAATTCTACATAGAATCTTCATAATGATTTATTATAATTAAGAAGTATATTATAATAAGTTTTAAATTAATGGAGGAGTATGGATGCAAGTGGATATACTTATTGTAGAAGATGAAGTTAAAATTTTAGAAGTTTTGGAAGCATATCTAAAGAAAGCTGGTTATGGTGTTATAACAGCAATAAATGGAAGTGAAGCCATATATAAATATAAACAATACAATCCTAGATTAATAATCCTAGATCTAATGTTACCAGATATATCAGGAGAAAAAATTTGTGAAATCATAAGAAAGGAATCAGAGGTTCCTATAATAATGTTAACAGCCAAGGTAGAGGAAGAAAGTATCTTGAAGTGTTTTTCTCTAGGGACTGATGATTATATAACAAAACCATTTAGCCCTAAGCAGGTAGTGGCTAGAGTAAATGCAGTGTTAAAAAGAGCATTGAATTATAAACAGGATAATGTTTTATCCTTTAATAAGGGAGACCTAGTTATAAATTTAGATACCTATGAGGTAAGACAAGGTAATAATTTAGTAGAATTAACTCCTTCGGAGTTCAAGATACTTTTAGCTTTATGTGAAAGTCCAAAGAAAGTATTCTCTAGAGGAGAACTTCTTGATCGAGCTCTAGGGGATGATAGTGATGTTTATGATAGAATAATAGATTCTCATATTAAAAATTTAAGAAGTAAGATAGAGGAAAATAGTAAAAATCCTAAATATATATTAACAGTTCACGGCATTGGATATAAGTTTGGTGGTGAATAATTCGATGAAATTGAAACATAGGCTTACTTTGATTTTTTTATTATTTTCTATGACAATTATTCTTTTAATTAGTTTCTCATCTCATATATTTATGAAGAAAAACTTTAATAGATATCTAGAGGATATTATAGAAGGAAGAAAAAAATCACTGATTAAAGATATAAGTAATACTTATAAAAATGGACGATGGGATAATAAAAATATAGAAGACATAGGGATTGAAGCTATAAATAATGGATTTATTATAAGCATAAAAGATATTTCAGATAATGTAATATGGAGTGCTAAAACTCATAATAGTAGTATGTGTGAGGCAATGATGAGTAGGATGGGTTACAATATGAGCATTGTAAATCCAGGATATAAAGGTGATTATACTGAGGAAGTATATAATTTGAAAATAGATGAAAAATATGCGGGGATTCTTGAAATAGGCTATTATGGTCCCCTTTATTATAATGATTCTGATGTGATTTTTTTTAAAACCTTAGATAATATATTAATTTTTGTGGGAATTTTTTCTTTAGGTATCTCCATATTTATAGGAATTTTAATTTCTACTTCAATAAGCAAACCTATAGGAAGCGTAGTTAAAGCCACAAATTCCATAGCTACAGGTAAATATAAAAATAAAATTAAAGAGGAAAGCAATATAAAAGAAATTAATGATATGATTAGTTCAGTAAATACTTTGGCTTTTAGTTTAGATGAAGAGGAAAAGATAAGAAAAACCATGACTAAGGATATCTCCCATGAACTTAGGACTCCGTTAACTACAATGCAAGGACAACTGGAGGCATTAATAGATGGAATTTGGGAGCCTACAGAAGAAAGGCTGCAAAGTATTCATGAGGAAGTACGGAGATTAAGTAGGTTAGTTGGTTCCTTAGAGCATCTTTCTAGATATGAAAGTGAAGATTTGATTTTAAATAAAAATGAAGTTGATATAAAGGAACTAGTAGAAATGATTCTAATTAATTTTGAAAAGGAACTTCATGATAAAAATATCAGTGTGAACAATAAATTAGAAACTTTTATTATAAATGTAGATAGAGATAAAATTACTCAAGGGTTAATAAACATCATTTCAAATGGAATAAAATATACTGAGCAAGGGGGAATAATTGAAATTACCTGTGATGAAGGAAAAAATATAGCAATAATACACATAAGGGATAGTGGCATAGGAATTTCTAAAGAGCACTTACCTTATATTTTTCAGCGATTTTACAGGGCTGATGAATCAAGAACTAGAGCTACAGGAGGAGCTGGTATAGGTCTTACCATATCAAAGGCAATAATAGAAGCTCATGGAGGAAATATAAAAGTTAAAAGTGAAATTAATAAAGGAACGGAATTTATAATAGAAATACCTAAGGTATGATAAATTTTTAAAATGACTATATTAAATATTAACATTTAGTTAATTTTGATACAGTCATTTTTGATAATATTTGTTGTGAGAGTTTAATTATTGATACCATAGGAATTAGATACTGGACAATAAAATATAGGTAATTTCGGTGGACAATAAGTAAATAGGTAAAATATGAATGTAGCTCCAACTAACATAATAATGGCTATCTTATTCATTATTGGTGGAAATTCAGGTAGTAACATTAAGTTATAACTTACTAATAGTCCTATTAGAATACTAACTTCAAAGATAATTAAATCTTTAAGTAGTGAGTGATGGCCATTCTTTTTAAGCATTTCATAATAAAGAACTAACATTGAAATTGTTGTAATATAAGCGCTTAGAGTCTTTGCAAAGAGAAAATTATTTACATATTTACCTACGAAAAAATATTCTATAATAGCAAAGATTAGAGGAGACCAAAAGGTAAGCTTACAGTGTTCCCATATGCTTTCATTAACGGCAAAGATACCAGAAGTAAAAGATAATTTGTTTGTTGCTTCATAGCCAAAATGTATTAATGCACCTATTAGGAAAATCATAATTGCACCAATGCATTCCCACATTAATAGTGTGGATTTCATAAAATATCGCTCCTTAATTATTGATTTTTAAAATAAATTTGAACATATTAATGTATATGAAATATTAATGAATAATATATTAAATAATTTATAATAATAAATTGTAAGTAAAAATTTTTATTAGTGCTTATATGGATGAAAAGTGGTAAAATATAAGCATATATTATAAATGGAAAGGGTAGGTGGATTAAAATGACATATGATAAAATTAAATTACCTTATGAATATAATGGGTTAGAGCCACACATTGATGCTTTAACAGTAGAAACTCACTACGGCAAACATTTACAAACATACGTAAATAATCTTAACAAATTACTTGAAGGACATGAAGCTCTTACTGAAGGTAAAACTTTAGAACAATTGTTAGAGAATTTAGATAGTATTCCAAATGAAATTCGTCAAGGAGTTATTAATCAAGGTGGAGGTGTGGCAAACCACAACTTTTACTTTAGTATTTTAACACCAGGAGGAAAAGGTGAACCAAAGGGAGAATTACTTGAAAAAATCAATAAAGCCTTTGGAAGTGTTGCAAACATGAAAGAAGCTGTTTCTAAAGCTGCTATTGGACAATTTGGTTCAGGCTATGGATGGCTAGTTTTAAATAGTGATGGTGAGCTAGAAGTTATGGCTACTTTAAATCAAGAATCTCCTTTAAGTAAAGGTAAAAAACCACTTGTAACAATCGACGTTTGGGAACATGCTTATTATTTAAAATATAAGAATGTAAGACCAGATTACGTTAATAGTATTTGGAACTTATTTAACTGGGATAAGATTCAAGAAGTATATGAGAGCTATAAATAATTTATTTTGACACTGGATAACCAAGGCTTTAAGCCTTGGTTATTTTAATATAAAGAACTTGTACACTAATTAGAATATAGGAGTTAAATATATTTTTATAATCTTTATGTTTTATTTATGATATTTTTAATATGTATCTATTGTGTATAACACGATACTATGATAACATAAGAATGTAAGGGTACTATGTAAAACGTAGTACCAAATTTAAAAGGGACTACTATGTTTTACATAGTTAAGTTGCTAGAGTTTTAGAAGGGGTGTGTAATACACAGTAACTTCTATATTTTTTAAGACACTATTGTGTTTTACATAGTATAAGGATAGTTAAAATATATACAAAGAAAAGTATGTTGTTAAAACTTAATAAAGGAGGTTTAGATATGAGTACACAACTCAGAAAGGGTGTAATTGAAATCTGTGTTCTCACACTTATAAATGACAGAGATATGTATGGGTATGAAATTGTAGAAAATATTTCAAGAGTTATGTCAGTAAAGGAAAGCACTATATATCCATTATTGCGAAGACTTACTACAGAAGGAAATTTTGAAACCTATATGGTGAAGTCAGAAGGTGGCCCAGATAGAAAATACTATAGGATTACAGACTATGGAAAAGGTAATTTAAGTACTTTAGTTAAAGAATGGGATGAGTTTGTAAGGGATGTAAATTTAATATTAGGATGTTATAGGAAGGAGAATAAGAATAATGACTAAAAATGATTTTTTAGATATACTTAGGGATTACTTAAAGGGAGCTTTTAGTGAACTTGAGATAAATGATATATTAAGGGACTATGAAGAATTTTTCTTAAATGGAGAATTACAGGGAAAGAGTGATGAGGAGATTATAAAAACATTAGGTTCTCCTAAGAGCATTGCAAAAGAATTAACTGAGGAGATGAAGGGACAAGGCAAATCTACAAGTAGTAGCAATAGTGAACTTAAAGATAAAGTTTCTAAGGACGCTAAAAATCTTTGGAAAAATGTAAAGAGACAAGGAAAAAAGGCAGGTAATAAGACTAAGGAATTTTTAGATTCCAATTCAGTAATTAACGGAAAGATATCTTCTGCTGGAGTAAAATTAATAATAGTTGTTATAAGTATTTTATTATTTTTCCCAGCTTTAACAATAGTTATGTCTATGATAGCCAGTGGTTTAGGACTTGTTGGAATGTCAATTGCAAACTTTATAGGTTATCTAGGAGCTGCATTCCTTTGTGGAATTGATATATCTATGGGAGTGTTTGGATTCTTTGCTTGTATAGCATGGACTGGATTTATTATTTTATGTTGGATCTTATACTGTTTAGTATATAAAGGATTAAAATACTTAGTAGTGAGCTATATATCTTGGGTTAAAACTAGAAATATGTATGTAAGAGTTAAAAATCAACAAGAAAACACTGAAGGTAATGAGAAGAATACTGAAAGTGCTACTGAGAAAAATGAAGAGATAGAAGAAATTTCTGTAGAAGATAAGACTTACGAAGAAAAGCCTGTTTTTATAGAAGATATAGATGTAGATTATAAAGAAGAAAATATAGATGATAAGGAGGAAAAATTTAATGAATAGATGGAAAAAATCTCTTATTGTGGCTGGAGTGTTTCTTGCAGTAGGAATTACAGGGTCCATTATAAGTGGAGCATATATGATGCCTAAAATTGCAAATGAAGTTTATAGAGTTCAAAGAGAAATAATAAATGCAACTCCTTCGGAAAGAGAAGTATTTGTAACAGATAAACAAGTTGATGTTGTTGATATTTCATCCTTAGAAAATAAAGGGTATAATGTAGAAATTAAATCTTCATCAGATAAAAATACAAGGGTTAAGGTACTAGAATATATAGAAAATGATATGAAGGTACAAACTTCCTATGATGCCAATACAAAGGGTCTTAAGGTTGTAGGAGACAGAACTATGCATAATTTTTTTGAAGCAAAAAATATAAGGGGATTTTTTGAAAAATCTTATGATGCAATTATTTACACACTTATGGAAGAAAAAAATAATAATGCTCAAATTGTTATAGAAGTTCCAGTGGGAGTAGACATTAATTTTAATAGTAATTATTATACAAACCTAACAATAAAGGATAGTAAAGTTTTGAAAGATACATTGATTTTTACAAGTCCTAGAGGGGGATATGTAAATTTGCCACACAATAATACTCTTAAAAATATTAATATTAAAACTAGCAATTATCTAGAAATAGACTTAAGGGAATTTATAAATGCTGAAAATGTTAAAATAGATTGTAATAATGCTAGGGTATATTCAGGAGGTACTTATAAGGATTATGGAGAAGGAAAAGTGCTACCTAATAATGTTACCATCAATGCTAATTATATAAATATAGAATCCTACATGCCAATAGGAAAAAATGTTATATTAGTTGGAAGGGATATAGAGTATACCACTGATTTTGACAAATATGCTATGAAGGTTAATTTAAAAGATAATCATGGAGGAAGAGTATACTTTGATGGGGCTGATTTAGGTAATGAAGAAAACTTTAATTCAGTAAATTCAAATAGTAGTTATGAAGGGTATTTAGGGAGAGGAAAAAAGAAGGATTTTCAATTAAGTGTATCTGGATATGATATATGTGAATTTGAACATTCATCTACTACTGATTTAGAAATGGAGTTATATAATTAACTTTTAGAATTGGAAGAGTGTAGTTAAATTTGTTTAATGACAATTTGCTACACTCTTTCTTATATGACTAAAATGTAAGAAAACTATTAATTATGTAAGGTAAGGTTTATGGTGAAAAAATAGTTAAATATATATAATGATATTTGTAAAGAGAAGTGTAGTGATTAATACAACCTTAATCTAAATACTATTGAGGCTAAGAGTTAAATTATTGTAACTACAAAATTTTAATATAGATTGAAGGAGAATTATGTATGGAGATTTTAAGAGTTGAAAACTTAAAGAAGTATTATGGAGAAGGAAATAGTCAGGTTCGTGCTTTAGATGATGTTAGCTTTAGCATTGATAAAGGACAATTTGTAGCTATAGTAGGAGCTTCAGGTTCTGGAAAGTCTACATTACTTCATTTAATTGGAGGATTAGATATACCTACTAGTGGAAAAGTATTTATAAATGATATAGACATATACAAACAAAATGAAACTGGTCTTAGTATCTTTAGAAGAAGAAATATAGGATTTATATTTCAATTCTTTAATTTAATGCCTATTCTCGATGTAGAAGAAAATATATCTTTACCTGCCCTTCTTGATAGTGAGAAGGTAGATAAAAAATATTTAGATGAAATTATATCTATGATCGGTCTTGAAGATAGAAGAAAACATATTCCATCAGAGCTTTCAGGAGGGCAGCAACAAAGAGTGTCAATAGCAAGAGCACTTATAAATAAGCCATCTATAATTCTTGCAGATGAGCCAACTGGTAATTTGGATAGTAAGAATTCTAAGGAAGTTATAGAGCTTTTAAAGGTTACCGCTAGAAAGTATAATCAAACTCTAATACTTATAACTCACGATAGGAATGTGGCTGAACAAGCAGATAGAGTTATAACTTTAAGTGATGGAAAAATTGAAAGTGACAAAACTATGGCATAGGGGGAAGAAACATTGATTAATAGTTATAAAGCTTTAAGTGGAAAATACTTAAAGGATAATAAAAAAAGGACAATATTAACTATAATAGGAATAATATTGTCAGTAGCACTTATAACATCAATATGTACTTTTATATTAACAGTGCAGAATTCTATGATTGAAAATTCAAAGAGAAGTATGGGGGCATTTCATGTTGCTATAACTAATGTATCTGAAGATGAAATAAATAAGATTCAAACTAATATAAATGTTAATAGTTTAGGGATTATGATTAGTAAAAATGCTGTTCCATTTATAAAGGATAAAAACATTGAACTTAACTATTTAAATGAAGCTGCATTTAAACTTATGAATATAAATTTAGAAGAAGGCCAATTACCTAAGAGTAATAATGAAGTTGTTATTGAAAGATGGATTCTTAGATATTTTGATGAAGAAGTTAAAGTAGGCGATATAATTAAAATACAAGATGAAGATGGAGATGAAAAAGATTATACATTATCTGGAATAGCCAAGGATGATTGGCAAAATCAAGGTGAAGGAATATCAAAGGCTTATTTAATAAAGAATGATAGTAATGTGAAAGACGATTCCACAGTATTAGTTGAAATTAAGGATGAAGCTGATAAACAAGAAGTGATTAAGGAAGTATCTAATCTTGTTAGTAGTAAAAGTGAAGTAGTACAAAATAAAGATTTACTAAGACTTATAGGGGAGTCTAGTAATGCTGATATGAATAAATCTCTATTTATGATAGTTTTCATTGTTATAGGAATTGTTGTTTTGGCTACAGTAGTGGTTATTTATAATGCTTTCCATATTAGCATAGCAGAAAGAATGAAGCAGTTTGGATTGTTAAGAGCTATTGGAACTACTAAAAAACAAATTATGAATTTAGTAATTAGAGAAGCATCTATTATGATATTTATAGGTATTCCTCTTGGAGTATTCTTTGGAATAGTGGCTGTATATTGTATTGCATTTACCTTTAATAAGATGTCAGGATTGGGTGAGTTTTCAAACCTTAAAGTAGTAACATCACCATTTGTACTATTATTAAGTAGTGGTATAGGAGCAGCAACTATATATGTTTCAGCTTATCTACCAGCTAGAAGCGCAGGTAAAATTTCGCCATTAATGGCTATAAGTAATCAATCTTTAATTAAGAAAGAAAAGAGAAATAGGAGTGGTAAATTTCTAGGAAAAGTCTTTAAAATAGATACAGCCATGGCTCTAAAAAATGTTAAGAGAAATAAAAGAAGATTTTATATCACTGTATTATCTATGGCTATAAGTGTAACCTTATTTGTAACTTTTATGAGCTTTGCTAAGTTCTCAAATAATTTTTCTGAGAAGGTTACTGAAGATAATGACATTGCATTTACCATTTTTGATAATGGTAATACTGAAAAACTAGATGCTATAAATAATAAATTAATTGAAGAATTAAGAAATATTTCAGGGGTAGGTGAAGTCTATAAACATTATAATTTCATATTAACTCAAGGATTTGTTGAGGATTCTGCTATACCTAAAGAAGTAAGACAGTGGGCAGCAGAAAATAGGGATGAAGATTTATTCAAGAGTAAAGTTGATGGAAAAAACAAATCGAAAATTAGTGTTGTATTTCAAGCCTATGAAGATAATAAGTTAAATGTGGCTAAGAAATATATTAAGGAAGGTAGCATTGATAATCTTAAGGATGGAGAAGTAATTATAGTTAGAGAAACAACATTCTTTGGAGATAAGAGAAGTCTTATTGCACCCATGGCTAATCTTAAAGTAGGAGATGATATACTAATTAGTGATGTGGAATATTCAGATGGACAAGAGAACTTTAATAGTAAGGAGCTTAAGACGGTTAAAGTAGCAGCAATTATGGATGTTCAGCCTTTTAGTGATTTAGATTATCAAGGAGTATTAAACGTTATAGGAAGTAAGAATACTGTTAAGAATATAATAGAAGGCAATCAGCAGCAGATGAAAAACTTTAAAGTTACAGATGTGGGAATAAAGATTAAGAATGAAAGCTATTTAGATAAAATAGACAAATCGCTAAAAAAGATAGAAAATACCAATGCAGGAATTGGCTATTATAATAAAATAGAATCTGCTAAAAGTGAAAAGGCGTATAAATTGCAAATGAGTATATTGCTTATGGGATTTATAATAGTAATAACCTTAATAAGTGCAGTAAACATTGTAAATACGGTAACTACAAATATTCTTCTTAGAAATAAGGAAATAGCAGCTTTAAAAGCTATAGGGATGACAAGGAAACAAGTGAGAAAAATGATAACATTTGAAGGTGTATTATTTGGACTATATGGAGGAATTATTGGTTCAGTAGCAGGTACTATACTAGCATATCTACTATATAATCCTATGTCAAATATTAGGGATTTCAAATTCACATTACCATGGAATAGTATTATTATTTCTATTGTAGCTGTAATTATTATGGGATATGTTTCGGCATTAATACCTCTTAGAAGATTGAGTAAACAAAATATTATTGATAGTATAAGAGGCGAGTAAATAATATAGACCTATTATTAAATAAAACAGTTATTCTAAAATAAGAATAAGAAATAGATAAAGCAAAAATCCAAGGAAATATTCTTTGGATTTTTGTTTTAATATAATTATAATCTAGGCTTTTTAAAATTCCTATAATGTTATATGATTTTAATGATAAAATTAAGGTATAAATGCAAGTTATAAAATAGTGTTAATAAATAATTTGAAAATTTGTTTATGGAGGAAGTTATGTAATGAATAGAATTTTATTAGTTGAAGATGATGAGGCATTGGCTTTAGGAGTAGAATATACCCTTCAAGAAGAAGGATATCAGGTTTTTAGAGTGGGCTCTATAGAGAATGGAAAAGAAAAATTTAATAATGAGGAGTTTGATTTAATACTTCTAGATATAAATTTACCTGATGGAAGCGGCTATGACTTTTGTAAATACGTGAAGGAAAAGAAGGACACACCTATAATATTTTTAACTGCTTTAGATGAAGAAGTAAATATAATTTTGGGATTAGATATAGGTGGTGATGACTATATAACAAAACCTTTTAGAGTAAAGGAGTTATTATCAAGAATCCGTGTAGTTTTAAGAAGAGTTGGCAAAGGTGATAATAATATAACAACTTTAAGATCTGGGGATATAATTATTAACACATCTAGTGCAGAAGTATCCAAAGGTAACGAAAAGATATCATTAACGGCAAAGGAATATAGGCTTCTTTTAGCATTTCTACAGAGTCCAGAAATATTACTTAGCAAGGATCATATATTAAAGGAATTATTTGGTGAAGAAGGAGCATATGTAGAGGAAAATACTCTTTCAGTATATATAAAAAGACTTAGAGAAAAAATAGAAGATAATCCTAGTAAGCCAGAATATGTTATAACGAAAAGAGGACTAGGCTATATGTGGATAAAAGAAGTTGTTAATGGAAAGTAGGAGAAATTAATGAAAGAGCTTATAAATCCAGAATTAAAAAAGAGTTCCATAGTGTTATTATTTATAGTTATAATATTTATATTTATCGTTAATATGTGGATTACTTTTTATTTTAATAACATAAAGAGTCAATATATAGATGGCAGGGCTGCATTGTTATCTACAATGGTAGAAAAATTTCCTAATCTTGAAGCGGATTTAGTAGAGGCAGCCTTTAAGGTGCCAACAAAGGAAGAGATAAAATTAGGAGAAAAAATTATAGATAATTATGGTTATAAAGACAATATAAATATAATGTATATAGATGGAATAAATGAAGCTTTTAAAAGTAGTAAATTTATATTTATAATTATAGGTAGTACATTTGGAGGTTTACTAATATTATTAAATTATATTCAGTATATAGGTATATATAGTAGAGTAAGAAATTTGACAAGAGCCTCTAAGGAAATACTAGAAGAAAACTATGATGTAAATCTTTATGAAGAAAAGGAAGGAGATTTTGCAAAACTTTCCTATGGATTTAAAAATATGAGACAAGTTTTACAAAGTCAGATGGTAGATTTAAAAAAAGAAAAGGAGTTTCTAGTAAATATATTATCAGACATATCTCATCAATTAAAAACACCACTATCTGCCCTTATTATTTATAATGATATTTTAAGCAATAAGAAAATTAGTGAAGAAAATAGGGAAAAATTCTTACAAAATAGCAAGACACAATTAAATCGTATGGATTGGCTTATAAAAAGTATATTGAAGCTAGCCAAGGTAGATGCAAGAGCAATTGAATTTAATATGAAGGAAAATAGCTTAGTTAATACTATTTATGAAGTTATAGACAATGTTGCAATGATGGCAGCAGAAAATAAAGTTAATATAGTATTTAAAAGTAATATGTATGAAGAATCGGTAATAAGCAATATAGAAGAGATTAATAAAAAAAATAAAAATAAAAATAAGTTTATGTTTAATTATGATGATAAATGGTTAGGAGAAGCGTTGATTAATATAGTTAAGAATGGTGTAGAACATAGTTATAATGGTGAAATTCATATAGAACTTGAAGAAAATCCTATAAATACAAAAATTGTAATAAGGGATAATGGAGTGGGAATTAGTGAAAAGGATCTTCCTAATATTTTTAAGAGATTTTATAAAGGGGGAAAATCTGAGTCTGTTGGAATTGGATTATCTCTTAGTAAATCAATTATTGAAGCCCAAGGAGGATATATAGAAGTTAAAAGTAAAGTGGACATAGGTACTGAGTTTAAAATTGTACTTATGAAAAGTATCTAATATAAATTAAATAGATAGTAAAAAATATTGAAGAGTTTAATAATTTAATCTATTTGTAATTTTATACTGAAAAATGATATAATGACCAAGGGAACATATTTTCATGTTTCTTATTTTACCTTAAATGTAAGGCTAAATAGATAAAATTTTCTATTTAGCCTTTAAATGGTATTTGAGAGTAATATTCTTATATAAATTTTAAGATTGGGGATGAGGTAATGGAAGTTTTATTGGTTATTGTAATTATATTGTTAATTATAAATATATATTTTACTTTAAAATTAAAGGATTCTAGAAGCAGAGTGCAAAAGGGCAGTACATCCGATATTGAGAATTCAATTTTACATATAGAACAAAGAGTAGGAGATATAGATAAAAGTGTTGATAAATTAGAAAAAGCCTTTAGAGATGAAATCTCTAGAAATAGGGAAGAATCTCGTAAAGGTGAAAAAGAAGCTAGAATTGAGTTGAACCTTCAAATACAAAGGTTAAGTGAAGCTATTTTAGGTAGAATGAGTGAAATAGCAAATTTTCAAAAGAATCAACTAGATACATATTCTAATACTATAGAAAAATCACTTAAATCCTTTGAAAATCAATTTTCTAAAAGTGTTAATGAGTTTAATAATTTGCAAAAAGAAAAATTTAATGATTTATCCCAAAAACAGGGTGAGTTGCTTAAGTCTACTGAGGATAAGTTAGAAAAAATGAGGGAAACTGTGGATGAAAAGTTACAAAGCACATTGGAGAAGAGATTAGGAGAATCCTTTAAGTTGGTAAGTGAAAGATTGGAAGTTGTGCATAAAGGACTAGGGGAGATGCAAACCTTAGCTATGGGAGTAGGAGATTTAAAAAAAGTTCTTTCTAATGTTAAGACTAGAGGAACCTTAGGAGAAATTCAATTGGGAAGAATTTTAGATCAAATTCTTACTAAAGAACAGTACGATATAAATGTAGTAACTAAGAAGGGATCTAGAGATAATGTGGAATTTGCAATAAGACTTCCAGGTAAGGATAAAACCTCTGATGTAGTATACCTTCCTGTAGATTCAAAGTTTCCTTTGGATGTATACCACAATTTAGTGGATGCCTATGATACAGGAGACCAAAGTTTAATAGAAGAAGGTTATAAAAAGTTAGAAACAGCTATAAAGAAATCAGCCAAGGATATTAGAGATAAATATATAGACCCACCTTACACCACTGATTTCGCAATTATGTTTTTACCAATAGAAGGTCTTTATGCAGAGGTTGTTAAAAGAACTAATTTAGTTGAAATTCTTCAAAGAGAATATAAGATAAATATAACAGGACCAACAACTTTAGCAGCACTTTTAAATAGTTTACAGATGGGGTTTAGGACTCTTGCAATTGAAAAAAGATCTAGTGAAGTTTGGAATGTACTTGGAGCAGTTAAAACAGAGTTTGGAAAATTTGAAGAGGTGCTTAAAGCTACACAGAAAAAGTTAAATCAAGCAAGTACAGATTTAGATAAGCTTGTAGGTACAAGGACTAAGCAGATTAATAAAAAACTTATGAGTGTAGAAAGTTTGACAAATGATGTATCAGAGAAATATATAGATGTACTTCCTATAGATGAATAGTTAAATAGAAGTATATTCTAGATCATTTTTTCAAAATATATATGAAAGATATTTTAGGATTACATGTATAGATGTACTTTATTACAGCTGAAAAATAAAAAATACAGAACAAATGAAGCCATATTTTAAATAAGGAGGTTTTGAAGTATGGATATAATGGATGATGTGAAAGAGCGACTTTCAATCTTTAAAAATATATATGATATGATAAGAATAATTAATCCCAATAATAATAAAATTTTATCAACAGATAACAATATTATAAATACTGATACACACTGTTATGAGTTATGGGATAGGAATGGTATATGTGAAAATTGTATTTCTAAAAAAGCATATGAAAGTAATGAAACTGTAGTCAAAATAGAGTATAACAAAAACAGGATTTTTCTAGTTATGGCTTCTCCTATAAATATTGGTAAGGAAACCTATATAGTTGAGTTAGTTAAGGATATATCAAAAGGAGGAGCTATTATAGATAGAGAGAGGGAATATGCAGAATCTATTGAGAAGTTTTTGAAAAATATACAAGAAACTACCCTAATAGATGATCTTACAGGTGTATATAATAGAAGGTACATAAGAGAGCGATTAGAAGTTGATGTTGAGAAATCTATAAGGGAACAAAAATCTATGTCTGTTATAATGGCAGATATAGATTATTTTAAGGAAATTAATGATACCTATGGTCATATAGTTGGAGATAATGTATTAAAAGATTTTACGAGAATTGCTTCAAAATATATTAGAAGTAATGGAAGTGATTGGATTGGACGTTATGGTGGAGAAGAATTTTTAATAGTTTTAAATGATACGGATGAAGATAAAGCAGAAATTATTGCAGAAAGAATTAGGAAGAATTTAGAGGAAACAACCCTTGAATATAAAGGAAATAAGTTTAGTATAACATGTAGTTTCGGAGTATATGGCTTTAGAGATTTAGATATGAATACGGAAGATATAATACATAGAGCAGATATAAACCTTTATGAGGCTAAGGAAAAGGGGAGAAATACTACCGTTGTTAATAAAAATAGGTTAAGAGATTAATAAAATTATAAAAAGTTTATGATTATTATTTTATAGTACATAACAAAGAAAATATATGGATTTATTAAATGAAATGTTAATAAATCCATATATTTTTAATTAAAAGCTAAAATACTTAACTAACTACTATAAATAGCTATTTAGTAATCACATTGCGATTAATCCAATCTAGTCTGTCTACTATATTTAACTTTTGTGTACAAAGAGTTTCACATTTTTTACAGCCAATGCAATCACTAGGAGCCATATCTTTCTCAAAGTCAATATCGCCATATTTAGAGAGTGATTCATACATTTCTTTTATACCATTAATACCTTTTAATACGTAATAATTATACAAATCCATATATTTAGGAATATTAATACCTTTAGGACAATGTTTGCAATATTGACAAGTTGTACATAGTTGATTCATATCTTGCCTAAGAGAAGATTTTAAAGTTTCTATTTGAGAGTTTTTGAGAATAGTAAGGTTTTTAACAGCATCTACATTATGCTTAACTTCTTCCTTACTACCCATACCAGATAGAGTTACTGAAATACATTCATGAGAAGCATTAAAACGCAAGGCTGCTTGTACAACACTTTCATTTTGGTTTTGTTTTATAAATGAAAAATATTCTTGATTTTCAGGAATTAAGCCACCACCTAAGGGGTTCATGGTTGCCACTCCTAGACCATGCTGATGAGCAGCTAAAATACCTTCTTGTCGATACGGAAAGTTTAAAATGTTGTACCCTAAGGTTACTCCTTCAAAATAACCTTCTTCTACCATAATTCTAATTTCTTCACCAGAAGCATGGGTAGAAAATACTAGGTGGTCTATTAAGCCTTCCTCCTTAGCTTTAAGAGCGCCCCAATAAGGACCACCTTTGGCCATAACTTTTTTATAGTGATTAAGGTCCATAATACACCACATATGATGAAAGTTAATTTTGTCTATACCAAGTCTTTTGAGTGAGTTTTCTATTCTACGTCTTACTGAATCTGCATCTGGTTCACTACCAAGACTGCTTTTAGTAGATACATAGAATTCACCAGGCATGTTTTTAAAAGCTTCTCCAAAGATATCTTCACTTCTATCTTTGCAATAGTTAGGTGCAGTATCAAAGTAATTTATACCAAGGCTATTTGCATACCTAACTATTTCAGCTCCTTCTTCAATGGAACAATCATCTTTAAATCTCATTCCACCAAAGCCAAGGGCAGAAACCATTTTACCAGTTTTACCATAGGGTTTATAAATCATTTTGTACACTCCTTTAATTATCTATTTTTAATAAATGTATCAATTATATTAAATCCTTCTTCAGGATTTATTGTGCCAGACAAAGATGCTTCCATAGGACATTGCCCATCTTTTTTACGATTATTTATATAAGGAACTACTTCTTCGTAGTCAAATTCAATATTATGGGAATTTAAAATATCTATAGCACCTTGACTAATTATTTTTGTGTAGATATATTCCACACCGCCGTAAATAGCCAGCAGAGCAACTGCCTTTCCAACAATTTTATCCCCCATTAGTAATGGTATAGGGGACACTCCATTTTCTTTGATATATTTATATATAGGGCTTACACCTTTATCAAAGGAAGTCATCACAGTTTTTTCTTTGCTCATAAGGATACAGCTATATTTATATTCTTCAAGTAAAGCTTTTATACAGGTTTTCATTTTAATACGCCTCCAAATTTATTGAGTCATTAAGTTTTTAGTATATGGTAGCTTACATAATAAATAGAGAATTGGTGGGATAATTAGCATTTGAAGTATTATTCCGGGAATACCCTGAGTTATTGCTATAGATATACCCATAGCAGGAGGAAGAAAAATTCCCAAGAATTTTGTAGCAACGACAAAAACTAAACCTCTAGTTATTCTACCTGCAATCATAGATACAATAAGTGATACATATATGTTGAATTTAAATTTCTTAAATATAAGACCTGTAAATAATCCATAAGTACCTAGCTCAACTATCATAAGATATAACATAGGTATTGCAGGCATTATTCCTCCAGTATATAAAAAGCTACAAATAGGACTTAAAATTCCAATTATTAATCCGGTAATAGGACCAAGGATAAATCCAGCAATTAAAACTGGGATATGCATAGGAAGAAGTGTTGTTCCAATACCGGGACCTCCCACTAAATGAAATAATTGGGGAAGTAAAATGCTACAAGCAATTAAAAGTCCACTGTAAACTATTTGTTTTGTTTTCAATTTTATCACAACCTTTTCAATAATTATTTTTGGACTCTAAATAATTATACCATTATAATTAAAAGTACTTCTATAATTATTTTTAAAATTATGAGTATTAAATTAGTAATTTGATATAAAGTATAATAAAAGGTGTTAAAGCAAGTAATTTAACTCCTTTTGTCCACTGAACTTAAAATCATGCTTAAATAAATTTCTCTATGTTATCGGTAAAGATACCATCACATCCAATTTTATCAAGGTGGTTGGCTATAAATGCTTTATTTACGGTGTAGGTGAATACTTTTAAGTTATTATTATGAGCCAATTTGATTAAAGGCTCATTTACTAAATAAACATTAGGATTTAAAGAATAAGCACCTAGATTTTTAGCATAGGCAATTATATTATCAATTTTTCTATCAATTAGCACACCTAATTTTATATTTTTATCTATAGACTTACATATTTCAAGGGAAGTGTGATTAAAACTAGAAAGTAATACATGGTTTTCAATACCATAGTTTTTTATTAAATCAATCACGTCTTTTTCTATATTTTTATAGTGAATAACATCAGTTTTAAGTTCTATATTTATAAGGACTTTACTAGGTTTAAGTAACTCTAAGACCTGGTATAAAGTCGGAATCTTGCATAACTTGCTATTTTCATAATCAATATTTTTAGATTTTAAGGAACTAATTTCTTCGAGGGTTAAGTCTTTTATAAGTCCTTTACCCTGAAAGGTTCTTGCAACATCTTCATCATGAATAACTACTAGTTTATTATCCTTTGTTTTATGAACATCTAGTTCAATAGCTTTTGCACCTGCAATAATAGCCTTATGAAAGGCAAGCAAAGTATTCTCAGGATAATTTTTGCTAGCACCTCTATGAGCAAAATAAATCATAATTTATACACCTCCGTATATAAATATATTACTACAGTTGAACAAAGGTGTTAATATGTGATAAAAGAATAATATATTAAAATATATTAAAAAAGTAATGGAGAATTTCCCCATTACTTAAGGATAGGTTATAATTTTAATTTATATGGGGGCTTTGAAACCCTTCTCTCTTAATAGAGTGCTTTTTAGCAGTTCTATTGTGATTTTTTCCCGTCTCACTCGTAATTGGTGTTTGATAATTACATTTTTCCATTCTAGCTTGCTTGTTATCAGGTTGACTATCTTTTGTCATAAGAATTCCTCCTAAAAATAAATTTGAATATAATTTTAGTGTGGTTTATTTTGTGTATTTTATTATAGGAAATTAAAGGGGTGTAAAACAAATGAAAAACAAATGGAGTAGTAGAAGCTGTTAGAAATGGTATCATTACCGAAAAAAGAATTAATGAGAGTGTTTATAGAATTTTAAAACTAAAAAATACAATTTCTAGACATTGAATTACTTATATAATTGTGATATAAGTAATTATGGGCAGTATAGAAATAACTGCACCTATAATTTGATTATATCTTTAAATTAGAATATAGATTGAAAAATAATATTCTAATTTGTATATAGCTATTATTCTCTAGGGAAATAGCTATAAAGGAAAAGTTTTACGGACAGCTCATATCTTTTAGAATGAGACTTAGATAACAAATTACTTCACATGATTTTTAGTTTTAAATTGCAGTTAATATCTATGTATTGTTTTAATATTAACTTAGAAAACAGATAAAGTGAGGAGTGATTGTTATAAAATTTGGATTCATTGGAGCCGGGAAGGTTGGTTTTTCACTAGGAAAATACTTTAAAGAGAATGGTATCTTACTTATTGGATATTATAGTAGGAATCATAGCTCAGCAAAGGAAGCCGCAGAATTTACTGGCACAAAATCTTTCATAAACTTAAAGGAGTTAATGAAAGAAAGTGATGTGATTTTTATTACTACCCCAGATGGAGAAATTCAGGGGGTTTGGAATGAGCTTAAAGAGTTGTCTATAAAAAACAAATTAATATGCCACTGTAGTGGTTTGTTATCTTCGGAAATCTTTTCAGATATAAGCAGGTTTGGTGCTTACCCATATTCTATACATCCTATGTTTGCCATATCAGACAAATATAATTCCTATAAAAATTTTAAAAAAGCTTTTATAACTATTGAAGGGCATGAAAAATATATTGATAAATTAGCTGAAATTTTTCGTTCTCTAGGTAATTCTGTAAAAATTATTGAAAAAGAAAACAAGAGTTTATATCACTTAGCATCAGTTATTAGCAGTAACTTGGTTCTAGGGCTTATTAATAATGGTGTAAATTATCTTAAACAGTGTGGTTTTAGTGAAGATTTAGCCATTGAAGCCTTATATCCTCTTATAACCAATAATATAGAGAATATAAAATCTTCAGGAATGGTAAAAAGCCTTACAGGACCATTGGAAAGAGGGGATTTATCTACCATGAAGGCTCATATAGCTTGTTTAAGTGAGGAAGATAAAGTTTTATATAGGATGTTAAATAATAATTTGTTAAAGGTGGCAAAGAAAAAAAATAAAAATAGAGATTATAGTGAGATTGAAGAATTTCTAGGAGAGGAAAAGTAAAATGAAAAATACGGCTATAACATTTAGAGAGGCAAAGGCAAAGGGTGAAAAAATAACTATGCTTACTGCCTATGACTATTCCATGGCTAAGATTATTGATAGTTCAGGAATTAATGGTATTTTAGTTGGAGATTCAGTAGGGATGGTGTGCCTTGGTTATGAGGATACAATTTCAGTAACTATGGAGGATATGATTCATCATACAAGGGCCGTAGCAAGAGGAACAGAAAATGCTTTAGTAGTTGCAGATATGCCATTTATGTCTTATCAAACTTCTGTTTATGACGCTGTTTTTAATGCAGGACGCCTTATGAAAGAGGGACGTGCTCAATGTGTAAAACTAGAAGGTGGAGTAGACATGTGCGATAGAATTGAAGCTATAACTAAAGCATCTATTCCTGTAATGGCACATATAGGATTAACCCCTCAATCAGTAAATTCCTTAGGGGGATTTAAGGTGCAGGGAAAAAGTGAAGAAGCGGCTAAAGAACTTATTGAAGCAGCAAAAGCAGTAGAAAAAGCTGGCGCATTTTCAGTGGTCTTAGAGTGTGTTCCAGCTAAGTTATCAGAGATAATTAGCAAAGAAATATCAATTCCAACAATAGGTATTGGTGCAGGAGCTAGTTGCGATGGGCAAATTCTTGTATATCAAGATATGTTAGGAATGTTTAATGATTTTACACCTAAGTTTGTTAAGAAATATGCGGATTTAGGAGCTACAATGACAGAAGCTTTTAAAGCCTATATTGAAGATGTAAGTAAGGGAATTTTTCCAGCACTAGAGCATGGATTTAAAATAAGTGAAGACGTTATATCTAAACTATATTAAAAGTAAACTCAGTGCTGAGTAAATTAATAAAAATAAACTAAAAAGAAGGTAAAATTATGGAAATATTAAATGATGTAATAAAAGCAAGAGAAGTAGTTAAAGGGTGGAAGGCTCAAGGTTTAAAAGTAGGATTAGTTCCAACTATGGGTTATTTACATGAAGGTCATGAAAGTTTGATTAAAAAGGCTGTATCAGAAAATGATAGAGTAGTAGTTAGTATTTTTGTAAATCCAACTCAATTTGGACCTAATGAAGATTTAGATAAATATCCTAGAGATTTAGAAAGGGATTCAAAACTTTGTGAAAATGCTGGAGCAAGTTTAATATTCCATCCAGAAAGTGAAGATATGTATTATAAAGATGCTTCAACTTTTGTAGAGGTAGGTGGTTTGACCACTGGACTTTGTGGAAGTAGTAGACCAACTCACTTTAGAGGAGTTTGTACTGTAGTTTCTAAGTTATTTAATATTATACCTGCCCATAGAGCATATTTTGGAGAAAAGGATGCTCAGCAATTAGCAGTTATAAAAAGAATGGTAAGAGATCTGAATTTTGATATTGAAGTAGTAGGATGTCCAATTATTAGAGAAACTGATGGACTTGCGAAGAGTTCAAGAAATATATATTTATCTCCAGAAGAAAGAAAGGCTGCATTAGTGCTTAATAAATCTCTTTCTATGGCTAAAAAACTATTAGAGGATGGAGAAAGAAATCCGGATAATATTAAAAAGTTAATTAGGGAAAATATGGAAAAGGAAGATTTAGCTAAAATAGATTATATAGAAGTGGTAAGCAGTGAAAGTTTAGAGATGGTAAAAGAGATTAAGGAGGATGTCCTAGTAGCATTGGCAGTGTACTTTAAAAAAGCAAGATTAATTGATAACTTTACTTATCACATATAATTAGGAGGAAAAACAATGACAATAACGATGTTAAAGGGAAAAATACACAGAGCTACTGTAGTCCAAGCTGAGCTTGATTATGTAGGGAGTATTACAATAGATGAGGATTTACTTGATGCAGCAGGAATTCTAGAATATGAAAAGGTTCAAATTGTAGATATTAACAATGGAAGTAGATTTGAAACTTATACTATAGCAGGAAAAAGAGGTAGTGGTCTTATATGCCTTAATGGAGCAGCAGCAAGATGTGTTCAAGTAGGAGATAAGGTTATAATTATGAGTTATTGTGAAATGAATGGAGAAGAAGCCAAAGAACATAAGCCAACAGTGGTTTTTGTAGATCATAGCAATAAAATAAAAGAAATTGTACATTATGAAAAACATGGTGAGCTTAAGTAAGTATAAACATATATAATTTCATATTTATTAGGAGTGGAAAAAGCTCATAAATCAAAATTAACTATTTATGAACTTTTTCCATTCCTTTATTTTATAAATTTAAAATAATGAATTAAATATATTGTAATTATAACTATATTAAGGAATAATATAATTATATGGGTATAAAAGGAGAGGGTATTATATGAATATTTATGAACCACATAAGTCTTCTATAGGAAATATAGATGCTAATGTTATGGCGCTGATTGCTTACGGTGCAGCAATAGTAGTAATTTTTATTCCAGGAATAAAGATTATAGCGTGGCTTGCTCCTATTGTAATTTATATTTTAGAAAAGGATAGCAGTTTTGTGAAGTTTCATGCTATGCAAGCTTTTTTAATAAATATTGTAGGTATTATATTTAGTTCTATTATATTTATGATTATAGGTGGTAGTATAGGATTAATGTTTTTTAGACCTCTAGCATATGGGGCCCTAGGTACTATATTACTATCAGCAATAATAACAGGTATAGTTGCTATAGTTATAACTATATTTGAAATTATTTCAATGGTAAAGTGTTATGAATATAAAGAATATGAAATTCCTCTTATAGGGTTAATGGCTAGAAAAATAGCATATAAAAAATATTGATATGGTATAATCTTTGAAATTCGTAGATTGATGATGATATTAAAAGGATTTTTAAGGATTATACTTAGATATACGAAATAAAATGGGATAATGATGAAAAGAAGACTTTTTTAATTTATGTATTTATAGTAAAATAAAGGTATTAACCTTTAAAAGAATAGGAGGATGATTATTATGAAAGTTATAGATGAAAATAATTTTGAAAATGAAGCAGGCAAAGGTTTAGTTTTAGTGGATTTCTTTGCTACTTGGTGTGGACCATGCCAAAGATTAACCCCAGTATTAGAAGATATTCAAGGAGATTTTGATGGTAAAATTAAATTTTTAAAGTCAGATATTGATGAAAGTAGATCTCTTGCTAAAAAATTCTCTGTTATGAGTGTACCTACTATGGTAGTACTTAAAGATGGAATTCCTGTAGATAGAATGGTAGGGTACATGTCTCCAGAAGACATTAAAGCTAAACTTCAAACTCATCTTTAAGAATAACAAATAAAAATCTCACCAAACTTGGTGGGATTTTTATTTATATTTCAAATGAAAAAGTGTAGCACATATATCAGATTTAAATGATTAGTTTTTAATGAAATTTAATAACCAACCTAGTAAATTAAATATTTTTTACATAAATATAAATATGAAAATGGTAGTAAACAAAAGAAAATGAAAGTAAATACTATATTTCAACGGGAAATTAAGAAAAAATATGATATACTATATTTGACACATATTCTAATGTGATATACTATATTGATATAAAGAGTATAACAATGAATTGCGGGGGTTCAATTATGATAAACGTTGGAATAAATGGATTCGGAAGAATCGGAAGAACTTTTTTAAGGATAGCATGTGAAAGTCCTGAGACGGATTTTAATATTGTAGCTATAAATGCTAGAGCAGATATAAAAACACTTGCACATTTATTTGTTTATGATTCATGCTTTGGTACCTTCAAAGGAGACGTTAAGACAACAGAGGATTCAATAATAATTAATAATAAAGAAATAAAGATAACAAGATGTGGATCACCAAAAGAAATTCCTTGGAAGGACTTAGAGGTTGATTTAGTTATAGAGTCTACTGGAAAATTTAAAACAAAAGAAGAACTTATGGATCATGTAAAAGCCGGAGCTAAGAAAGTTATATTAACAGCGCCAGGTAAAGATGAAGATATAACAGTAGTAATGGGTGTAAATGATTCTGATTTAGATTTATCACAACATACAATCATATCAAATGCATCATGTACTACTAATTGTCTAGCGCCGGTAGCTAAAGTAATAGATGATAAATTTGGAATTAAAAAAGGATTTATAACTACAGTTCACTCTTATACAAATGACCAACAAATCCTTGATAAGAGTCATAAAGATTTAAGAAGAGCAAGAGCGGCAGGGGAATCTATAGTACCAACTACAACTGGAGCTGCTAAAGCGGTTGCAAAAGTATTACCTCAATTAAAGGGTAGATTAGATGGATTTGCATTAAGAGTTCCCACAGCTGCTGTATCTATCACAGATTTAGTATGCGAAGTTGAAAAAGAAACTACAGTAGAAGAAATAAATAGAGTAATTAAAGAAGCATCTGAAAATGAACTTAAGGGAATATTAGGTTTATGTGAATTACCATTAGTATCTGTAGACTTTAAAGGAGATAGTAGATCTTCTATAGTAGATGGATTATCAACTATGGTAAATGGAAACATGATTAAAGTAGCATCTTGGTATGATAATGAGTGGGGATATTCAGCAAGAGTTGTTGATTTAGCTAACTACGTTGCACAGATGTTAAAGGAAGAAAAAGTTACTAAAATAGCTTAAGGTGTTAAGGGTTTTAAGTAACAATATAAATTAATTTAGCCAACTATTATAAAATACCAATATATTTAATTTAGAGTCAAGAGATTATTTTGTAAAAGAAATAGTCTCTTGATTCTTTTTATAGTATAATTAGACCTTGAGTTGAATTATAAATTTGAACTATATTTGAGTAGGTGATTAAATGTTAGAAAATAGATTTTTACCAATTTGTAAAGATGATATGTTAGAAAGACAATGGGAACAGTTGGATTTTATAATAGTAACAGGAGATGCATATATAGACCATCATAGTTTTGGTACTGCTATAATTTCTAGAGTTCTTGAAGATGCAGGATTTAAAGTAGGAATAATTCCTCAACCTGATTGGCATAGCACTGAAGATTTTATGAAGTTAGGAAGACCTAGATTGGGATTTTTAGTTAATGGTGGTAACATGGATTCTATGGTAAATCATTACACTGTAGCTAAAAGAGTTAGAGAAAAGGATCTTTATTCTCCAGGTGGAAAAATGGGTTTAAGACCAGATCGAGCTACTATTGTATACTGTAATAAAATTAGAGAAGCATATAAGAATATTCCGGTTATAATTGGTGGAGTAGAGGCTAGTCTTAGGAGATTTGCCCATTATGATTACTGGAGTGATAAGGTAAGAAAATCAATGTTAGTAGATAGTGGTGCTGATTTACTTATATATGGAATGAGTGAAAAGCAAATAGTAGAAGTGGCAAATTGTTTAAATGATGGATTAGAAGTTCAGTATATAAGACATGTGCCTGGAACATGCTATATGATAGATGACTTAGAATATGTAAGTGGGTATATTGAGATACCATCCTATAAAGCTGTATCTACAGATAAGATGGAATATGCCAGAGCATTTAAGGTTCAATATGAAGAACAAGATCCAGTAAGAGGAAAGACTCTAGTACAAAAGCATGCCAATAGATATGTGGTACAAAATAGACCAGAGATGCCTCTTACTAGGGAAGAGTTAGACCATGTTTATGGATTACCTTACACAAAAAATTATCATCCTTGTTATGAAGAAGCAGGTGGAATAGCTGCTATAGAAGAGGTTAAATTTAGTATAGTTAGTTCTAGAGGTTGCTTTGGAAATTGTTCTTTTTGTGCTATAACTTTTCATCAAGGAAGAATAGTTCAGAGTAGAAGTGAAGATTCTATTTTGCAAGAAGTAGTAGAAATAACAAATTTACCCGATTTTAAAGGATATATTCATGATGTAGGAGGTCCTACTGCAAACTTTAGACGCCCAGCATGCAAAACTCAGCTTAAGCATGGTGCATGTAAGCATAAACAATGTTTATATCCAAAACCGTGTAAAAATATAGATGCAGATCATACTGAGTATTTAGAACTACTAAGAAAGGTAAGAGCTACTCCTAAGGTGAAAAAGGCATTTGTACGCTCAGGGTTACGTTATGATTATATAATGGCTGATAAAAATGATACCTTCTTTAAAGAACTTGTAGAACATCATGTAAGTGGACAATTAAAGGTAGCTCCAGAGCATGTTTGTGCTGATGTTTTAAAGTATATGGGAAAACCATCTGGGAAGACCTATGATAGATTTGTAGATAAGTTTTATAATCTTACTGAGCAAGTTGGGAAGAAGCAGTATATTATACCTTACTTAATGTCTAGTCATCCAGGTAGCACATTAGCATCAGCTATAGAGTTAGCAGAATATCTAAGAGATATTAATTATCAGCCAGAGCAAGTTCAGGATTTTTATCCAACGCCTGGAACCTTATCTACAGCTATGTTTTATACAGGGGTAGATCCATTAACTATGAAAGAGATATATGTACCTAAGAGCAAGAGGGAAAAAGCAATGCAAAGAGCTCTTCTTCAATATAGAAACCCTAAAAAGTATGATATAGTATATGAAGCCTTAGTGGAGGCTGGAAGAGAAGATTTAATAGGAAATGGACCAAAGTGCCTAATAAGACCTAAAACACATGGAAAAAATCTTAACCATACTGGGAACTATAGTAGACGTAATAAAGGAGACAGAGAGCATAGTAATGCTAAAGTATCTTCATCTAGAAAAAATCAGGGAAGAGATTATTTAGAAAGTAAAAAGGTTAAAAATACGTCTAAGAGCAGATATATAGGGGCTCAGGAAGATAATTTTAAAGGTGCAGGTAGAAATGGAAGTAAAAATTCTGATACTAGAGGTAAGCTGAATGATAATGCTCGAGGCAAATTTGATAGCAATAAGGGCAAAACTTCAAGTAAGAGGAGATCTATGAAGAAAACTCGTCAGTAGTTAGAGGAAAAATAAGAAATAAGAAATAAAAAATATTAAATAATTGAATCAAAATTTATTGTAAATATAAAATAAAAGTAATAATGATAGTAGATTTTCATTATTACTTTTATTTTTGATTAATAAAATTTCATTATTGACAAAATAGTACGATGGTAGTACTATTTACTTAATAATAAAGTACTAATTTCGTACTAATTTAATTTTACGTTTAGCAAACAATAATATAGGTTGTAATCTATTGATTTAATAATTGAATTTTATGATTGTAGGATAAAGAAGATTTTAAAGGAGTAGGTGTAATGGAGGGTAATGACAAGTTAGTTGAAGAATTTTCGAATTTATGGAAAATGTTTTTGTCTTTTTCAAATCAATATAGGACTATGGAGGAATTTCCTAGGATAGAAAGACTTAATACTATGGAAATTAGTATTATAAGAATTGTCTATGAAAGAGAAGATGTGATTTTAAAGGAAATCTGCACTATGTTAGATATACCTAAAAGTACTCTAACCAGTGCTATAGATAGACTAGAAAGACTTAACTATGTAAATAGAACTATTAGTAAGAGAGACAGAAGATCCTATGGATTACAACTTACAGATGAAGGCAAGGAAGTGAAAAATGAACATCTAGCTTTTGAAAGAAAATTGTATGGATATGTTTTAAATGCCTTAGACACAAATGATGAAAGAAAAGAATTTTTAAAGTTATTTAGAAAAATAGTAGAAAATATTTAAATTGAAATTTTATGAAAGGAGAAATGCTACTTAACTGGATATAAAATTGGAGTAGCTGGTGATGTTATGGAAACAGAAAAATTAACAATAAGAGTTCAACAAAGTTTAAATGATGCCTATGAGGAAGCAGTAAGAAATAATCATCAACAAGTAGATATTATTCATTTATTCTCTGCTCTTGTAAATCAAAAAGATGGATTAATACCTAATGTCTTTGAGAAAATGGAAGTAGATGTTGAAGGAATTAAAAGAAAAATAAATTTAGAGCTAGAGAAAATGCCTAAAGTATTAGGAGAAGGAGCTCGTTCATCTGGAGTTACTGCCACTAGAAGAATCAATGAAGTTTTAGTTAAGGCTCAAGATATATCAGAGAAATTTCATGATTCCTATATAAGTGTAGAACACATAATGATAGCCATCATAGAGGTAGATGCAAAAGGTATATCAGGTAAAATACTTAAGGATTATGGAATAGATAAGGAAAGATTTATGGAAGTATTATCTCAGGTTAGGGGAAATCAAAGGGTAGATACTAATGATCCAGAGGGAACTTATGATGCTCTTGCTAAGTATGGAACTAATTTAATTGATCTTGCTAAGGAACATAAATTAGATCCCGTAATAGGAAGGGATGAAGAGATAAGACGTGTAATTAGAATTTTGTCAAGAAGAACTAAAAATAATCCAGTGCTTATTGGTGAGCCTGGAGTAGGTAAGACGGCCATAGTTGAAGGTTTGGCAGAAAGAATTGTACGTGGAGACGTGCCAGAAGGACTAAAAGACAGGATAATTTTTTCTTTAGATATGGGAGCTTTAATTGCAGGAGCTAAGTATAGAGGTGAATTTGAAGAAAGACTTAAAGCTGTACTAAAGGAAGTTAAGAATTCTGATGGGAAGATAATATTATTTATAGATGAAATTCATACCATTGTAGGTGCTGGAAAAGCTGATGGAGCTATGGATGCAGGAAATCTTATAAAGCCTATGCTAGCAAGAGGAGAATTACATTGCATTGGAGCTACTACTTTTGATGAATATAGACAATATATAGAAAAGGATAAAGCATTAGAGAGAAGATTTCAACCAGTTATTACAGAAGAGCCTACAGTACAAGATACAATTTCAATATTAAGAGGACTTAAGGAAAGATTTGAAATACACCATGGAGTTAGAATTCATGATTCAGCTATAGTAACAGCAGCAAAATTATCTAATAGGTATATTCAAGATAGGTTTTTACCAGACAAAGCCATAGATTTAATTGATGAAGCTGGGGCTATGATAAGAAGTGAAATAGATTCTCTTCCTACAGAACTTGACATGGTTAGAAGAAAGCTATTTACATTAGAGACTGAAAGAGAAGCTCTGCTTAAAGAAAGTGATGAAGCATCTCAAAAGAGACTTGAACAACTTCAAAAGGAGTTAGCAGAATTAAAAGAAAGAAATGATGAAATGACTGCTAAATATGAACAAGAAAAAAGTAAGATTCTTGAAGTTAGAACTTTGAAAGAGCAATTGGATGAAGCTAGAGGTAAGGTTGAAAGGTATGAGAGAGAATATGATTTAAATAGTGCTGCAGAACTAAAATATGGGGTTATACCACGTCTTGAAGAAGAAATAAAAGAAAAAGAAGAAAGCATGCACAATAATTATGAAACAGCTCTTCTCAAAGAAGAGGTTACAGAAGAAGAAATTTCTCAAATTGTATCTAAGTGGACTGGAATTCCGGTAACACGATTAGTAGAAGGAGAAAGAGAAAAACTATTAAGATTAGAGGAAGAACTTAGCAATAGGGTAATAGGTCAAGATGAAGCAGTGACAGCTGTTGCTAATGCCGTAATTAGGGCTAGAGCAGGAATGAAAGATGAAAATAAGCCTATTGGTTCATTCATTTTCTTAGGGCCTACAGGGGTAGGTAAAACAGAACTGGCTAAAACTTTAGCGAGAAATTTATTTGATAGTGAAGAAAATATTATAAGAATTGATATGTCAGAGTACATGGAAAAATATTCAGCATCAAGACTTATAGGAGCGCCTCCAGGATATGTAGGTTATGAAGAAGGGGGACAATTAACTGAAGCTGTAAGAAGAAATCCATATTCAGTAGTTTTATTTGATGAAATAGAAAAGGCTCATGAAGATGTATTTAACGTGTTTCTACAAATATTAGATGATGGAAGACTCACTGATAATAAGGGCAAAACTATAGACTTTAAAAATACTATAATAATTATGACTTCTAATATAGGTAGTAGTTATCTACTAGAGGATAGTGGTGTAATTACTGAAAAAACTAAAGCCTTAGTCATGAGTGAAATGAAGAGTAGGTTCAAGCCAGAATTTTTAAACCGTGTAGATGACATTATAATGTTTAAACCACTAAATATTGAAGGTATAAAGAAAATTATAGATATATTTATTGACCATGTTAGAAGAAGATTATATGATAAAAATATAGGTTTAGAAATTACTGACGTAGCTAAGGAGATTTTAGCAACAGAAGGCTATGATCCAGTTTATGGGGCAAGACCACTAAAAAGATATATTGGAAATGTTTTAGAAACCATGATTGCAAAAAAAATTATAGCTGGGGAAGTTTATGATGGATGCAATATTTTAGTAGATGGCAAGGATGAGCAAATAGTATTTCAAATAAGTAATAAAGGGATTACTACTGTATAAATAAAGATAAAATAAAATATTTATATAATTACTTGCATTATGCGTAAAGTGTATGTTATACTGAGTAAGTGGTTAAACACAAATAAAATTGAAATAAAGATTTAACATATATAATAATTTTCTCCAATTAGAGGATTTGTTAATAATAGGTGGATCTTTAAAATGGAGGAATTGTAAATGGCAGATAAAACATTAACATGCAGAGATTGCGGAAACGAATTCGTATTCACAGAAGGAGAGCAAGCTTTCTACGCTGAAAAAGGATTCGAAAATGAGCCAACTAGATGTGCTGATTGCAGAAGAGCAAGAAAAGCAGAAAGAAATAGAAGATAATTAATATTTAATATTTCAATGAAAGCTATAAGAAGTGATTCTTATAGCTTTTATTTTTGAGCTATATAGAATTAACTATTTATATAAAAAGTATTAATGTATAAAATTTTTAAAATAAGTAGAAATATATATATAAGTCTAATATGAGGTGAAATAGGAATAATGATTAGATATTAATTAGATACAAGGAGATAGTTATGGAAAGTGGATTTAAAAAATATAATTTAAATGAAAACATATTACAGGCTCTAAACAATCTAGGGTTTGAAAATCCTTCTGAAGTTCAAGATAAAACAATACCAAGTCTTTTGTATGGAGAGGATATTATAGTAAAATCACAAACTGGCAGTGGGAAAACAGCGAGCTTTGGAGTTCCTATTTGTAATGAAGTTAGGGTAGAAGAGGGGAAAATAACAGCATTAGTTCTAGTTCCCACAAGAGAACTTGCATTACAGGTTAAAGATGATATATCCAATATAGGGAGAATAAAAAAGGTTAGATGTGCTGCTGTTTTTGGAAAGCAGCCTTTTAATGAGCAGGTTAGAGAACTTAAGCAGAGGGTACATATAGTAATAGGAACACCTGGGAGGATAAGTGACCATATGAATAGAGGGAACTTAAACTTTAAGGATTTAACATATGTAATCATTGATGAAGCAGATAAAATGTTAAATATGGGTTTTATAGATCAGATAAGTGATATACTAGATAGATTACCGAAAAAAAGGACAACAGCTCTATTTTCTGCAACAATACCAGAAAGCATTGAGGAGCTATGCACTAATTATATGATAAACCCTAGATTTTTAGAAATAGAATCCAAGGTATTTAATCGTGATAAAATAAAAGAATCATATTTAAATATTGAACATAAAGATAAGTTTAAAGCCTTATGGAAGAACTTATATGCATGTAGACCAGATGCAGCTATAGTATTTTGTAATACCAAAGATAAAGTTAAAAAAGTGTATGAAGAATTAAAATCAGAGGGAATTTCAGTAGAACAACTACATGGAGATATGGAGCAAAAAATAAGGATTGAAACTATGGAAAGGTTCAAGAATAAGGAATTTAAAGTACTAGTTGCTACGGATATTGCAGCTAGAGGAATTCATGTAGATAATATAACCCATGTATTTAATTATGAAGTTCCAATGGAAAGGGAAAGTTATGTTCATAGAATAGGTAGAACAGGAAGAGCAGGACGGGAAGGTACAGCTATAACTTTAGTTTCTGAATATGAAAAGAAGTATTTGATTTCTATAGAAGAATACCTAGGATATAGTATTAAAAAGGGGAATTTTCCAAGTGATTTAGAGATTAAAGAAGGTAAGAGTATATTTAAGGAGAGTCAGAAAGAATTTAAAGAAGGACAGAGAAATAAAAAGAAAGTAATTCATAAAGATATCCTAAAAGTATACATCGGAGCTGGTAAAAAGAAGAAAATAAGAAATATAGATATAGTGGGAGCTCTTAGTAATCTTCCAGAGTTAAATGGAGACGATATCGGTATAATAGATATACAAGATAATATTTCATATGTAGATATACTGAATAATAAAGGTGACAATTTCTTAAAAAAATATGGAGAGATAATTATTAAAGGAAAAAAAGTTAAAGTGCAAAAATCTAGGAAATAAAATTAAAAATATATATTGAATTATTATTATCACCATGATATACTAAAAGAGTAGTAAATACAAAAAATATATTATAAAGATTTAAGATTAATAACATTTTTCTCCAGTTTTAGAGAATCAGTTAGTTAAAAGTAAATCTTTAAAAATGGAGGAATGAAAAATGGCAGATAGAACATTAACATGTAAAGATTGCGGAAATGAATTCATATTCACAGAAGGAGAGCAAGCTTTCTACGCTGAAAAAGGATTCGAAAATGACCCAGTAAGATGCGCTGATTGCAGAAGAGCAAGAAAAGCAGAAAGAAATAGAAGATAGTAATATTTAATATTTCAATAGAAGCTATAAGAATTAATCTTATAGCTTTATTTTATTATATAAAATTATAATAATTTATTAAAATATAAGGATTGATTTGTTATATAGTATATGAGTTATTTAAAAATAAAATAGTCCTATAATTGGTATAAAAATGGATATAAGTATTCAAAAAATACTTGAAATTTAACTAGCAAAGTGATAAACTTAAACCATAAAATAAAAAGATTCACATCTATTATAACTTTCTCCGTTTTTAGGGAATTGGTTAATTGAATGTAAATCTTTAAAAATGGAGGAATTAAAATGGCAGATAAAACAATATCATGCAAAGACTGTGGTAAAGAATTTATATTTACAGAGGGAGAGCAAGCTTTCTACGCTGAAAAAGGATTCGAAAATGAGCCAGTAAGATGCCCAGATTGCAGAAGAGCAAGAAAAGCAGAAAGAAATAGAAGATAATAATCTATTTTCTATAGAACTACAGACTAAAGTCTTGTAGTTCTTTTTTAAATTAGTTAAAGGACTATTCTAAGGCAATTAAAAGATAATAAATTGCCTTAGAATAGTCCTTTATTATATTAAAATATAAATTAAACTGCTAGGTGTAGTAGATTTACGGATAATGTAAAGTATAGAGTTAGAGCAACCGCATCTACTATAGTTGTGATTAATGGGCTTGCCATAATAGCAGGATCTAATTTTAATTTTTTTGCTAAGATGGGTAGTATGCCGCCTACTATTTTAGCTACAACAACAGTACAGAATAAGCTTATACATACAGTGAAAGAAATTAAAAGGTTAATTTTTTCAAAATAATATATTCTTATAAAATTTACTACGGCAAGAACGGAACCAGTAATGATGCTAACCCTTAGTTCTTTAAAAATAACTTTAAATCCATCAGATAATTTTATATCTCCTAAGGCAAGACCTCTTATGATAAGAGTTGAAGATTGAGATCCGGCATTGCCGCCTGTATCCATCAACATTGGAATGAAGGAAGCGAGAATAACTACTGAGGATAGGACATCTTCGAATTTTCTTATAATGTTTCCTGTAAAAGTTGCTGAAATCATTAATACAAGAAGCCAAACTATTCTATGCTTAGAAAGAGTCCAAACACTGGTCTTTAAGTATTCTTCTTCATTTGGCTCCATAGCAGCCATTTTTTGGAAGTCTTCTGTGTTTTCTTGGTCTATAATATCTACTATATCATCTATGGTGATTATTCCAACTAATTTTTTTTCATTATCAGTAACTGGGATAGATAACAAGTCATACTTTTTAAATAGTTGAGCTACATTCTCTTGATCATCTAAAGTATTAACATGTATAAATTCAGTTTTCATTAAATTTTCTATTAGCATATTTTCATCACTTAAAATAAGTTTTCTTAAAGAAATAATACCTTCTAGCTCTCTGTTATCGCCTAAAACATAGCAAGTGTGAATAGTTTCCTTATCTATGCCTGTTTTCTTTATATGAGCAATAGCTTCATTTACAGACATATGCTTTTTTAAATCAGCAAATTCTATAGTCATTATACTTCCAGCTGAACTTTCAGGATATTTTAAGAATTGATTTATAATCTTGCGAGTATTTTCATCTGTATTTTTTAAAACTTTTTTAACTACATTAGCAGGTAGTTCTTCTAGAAAGTCTATAGTATCATCAATGAATAAATCATCTATAATATTTGAAATTTCACTATCGGTAATAGAATCAATTATAAATAGTCTTTCCTCGTGGTCTAGATAGGAAAATACATGTGCAGCTTTATCTTTAGGAAGTACTCTAAAAATTTTAACTACAGATTCTTTATCCATTTCACCTAATAAAGTAGCTATATCTACTACATTCTTTTTTTCAAGAGTTTTTCTTGCGTCAATGAACTTTTTTTCATTGATTAGTTTTATTGTGTTTTCCATTGTTACCCCTCCTATTAATTCAATACATTATGAACGGTCAAAATAAGTATTGACTAAAATTGAAAAATTATAATTTCTAGGTTGTAGTGGGTAAAAAACAATGAAGACATAAAAAAGCATTAAACCTCATGTTTAATGCCTTGATAAATAACTATGTAATATTTCTATCTGTTTATGGACATAAAATTCTTGATTATAGTTTTCACTTTGAAAAAGTTAAAGTGAAATTAAATTATGTCATAAAGAGGGTAAGAAGTTACATAGAGCTTTATTTTGGGATTAAACATTAAACTTATTAAATCTTCATTGTCAATATTACTACTACCATCGTCCATGTTTCTTACACCTCCTAAAATTTATCAAATAAAAAAACCTCCGTAAACTTAAACGCAGGCAAACACTAATAATAGTATGTCTCGTTCAAGTTTTAGCTCTACAAGGCAATGAAATTGCGTTAGATTAAGCCTTCTTTGTTCGGCAAAATCTGCTAACCAGTTAAGAATGTTTCCACTCTTTTACGGTAGCAACCCGTATCCTTGTAGTAACCTCACCTACCGAGGTATATAAATTTTTCCACTAAATAATTGTATTACTTTGTTTAATATAAGTCAACAGTAAGAAGTGAATTTTTTGAAATCATCTGATCGATTTATGATAATG